>NZ_WAKV01000085.1 GCF_015523185.1 Thermococcus sp. | reverse complement strand
TAGAGAAGGGAATCGAGTGCTGTGACATCGTAATCCTCAGTGGTGGTGCTAGCGGTGGCATAAGAGACCTGACGAGCTCCATCATAGAGGAACTTGGCGAGGTTAAGATACACGGCATAGCCATTCAGCCCGGAAAGCCGACGATAATAGGACTGATAAACGGAAAGCCCGTTTTCGGCCTGCCCGGGTATCCAACGAGCTGTCTCACGAACTTTACCCTGCTCGTCGCACCGCTCCTCAGGAGGCTCATCGGACGGGAAAGCGAGGTCAGGAAAGTAAAGAAGAAGCTCGCCCACAAGGTGTTCTCGGTTAAGGGAAGGAGGCAGTTCCTTCCCGTTAAGATAGAGGGAGAAAAGGCCGTTCCAATCCTCAAGGGAAGCGGAGCCGTTACGAGCTTTGTCGATGCCGACGGCTTCATTGAGGTTCCGGAGAACGTAGAAATCCTTGAGGCAGGAGAGGAGGTTGAGGTTACGTTCTTCGGCTAAAGGCCGTATTCCCTTGCCCACTTCTCGTATTTTTTAAGCGTTTCCCTCTTTACCGAACTCTTGACTTTCTGGAAGGCGTATCTGAAGTCCCTCGCCTCAAGAGGCCTAACCGTAAGCTCCTTCCCGGCTATCGAGCCGACTTTGAGTGGGTCGCTCAGCTCTGGGTTCATCTCCTCCAGCATGTGGAGAAAGGCGAAAGTGCAGGCGTTCGCTATCTCCCTCCCCGAGTAGAGTCTCCTGACAGCTACTTTGGCCAGAGACTCGAGCCGAACCCTAAGCGGGAGTCCCCTCAGGTGGATTGCAAATATCTCCCTGGCACTCTCCTCATCAGGTAAGGGAACGTAAATCCTCAGGGGAAAACGGGAAAGGATGGCCTCGTCTAGATCCCAAGGGGCGTTCGTTGAGGCCAGCGTTATTACTCCCTTCGAGTCGTGGAATCCGTCCATCTCGGCCAGTATCGTCCCCAAAAGTCTCCTACCGGCATCTTCCATTGAGGAGCGCTTCATTCCAAGCGCGTCGAACTCGTCAATAAAAACAACACTTGGGGCCTTTTCGCGAGCCAAAGAGTAAATGGAAGACGCTATCCTGCTCGACTCGCCGAAGTACTTGCTCAGCACGTCGCTTATCTTCACCCCGATGAACGTGGCATTCATGCTTCCGGCTAGGGCCTTTGCCAGAAGGGTTTTCCCAGTTCCGGGAGGACCGAAGAGCAGGATTCCCCTCCAGGGCTTGATTCCGCCGGGGACTTTGGCCATGAGCATCCCAACAGCCTGGGCCAGGAGCTTCTTAGCGCTTTTTAAACCACCAACGTCGTTCCATGTTACGTTTGAGCTCGTGATAAGTCTTTCAAGGCCGTTGGAGCGCTTTTTAATATCAAATTCAACGTTTTCTGCCTTTCTCTCCCACTCCTCAGCCAGCTTGAGGTAGTAATGGGAGAACTGCAACTCCTCGGAGGCCAACCTTCTCAAAAGGCCGGCGCACTGGAGGGCAAAGAAACGCGCCTTTCCGACGTTGCCCTCCTCAAGGGCTCTCTCGTAGAGGCTTTCATACCTGCTCAGAAGGGAGGAATAAGCCACTCTCATCGCGCCGGCCCCTCAAAGGGTTGGGTTAGCTTTCTTATAGCGCTTTTGTGTAGGTGCTCGTGTAGGTTAGGAAACCTTTTTTAAACGCGGTGCCGTTTTTCCCTCAGGTGTTGGCTATGCTCGATATAAAGCTCATCCGAGAAAACCCCGAGCTGGTGAAAAAGGATCTCCTCAAGAGGGGCGAAACTGAGAAGGTCAAATGGATTGACGAAATCCTTGACCTCGACAGAAAATGGCGCGAGAACCTTAAGAAAATCAACGCACTCAGAAAGGAGCGCAACCAGCTTGCTATACAGATAGGCAAGCGCAAGAAGGCCAGTGAACCAATAGACGATTTGCTCGCGAGGAGCAACGAGATAGTTAAACAGATTGGGGAGCTCGAAAAGGAAGTTGAGGAGCTGAGGAAAAAGATAGACTATTACCTCTGGAGGCTCCCAAACATCACTCACGAGAGCGTTCCGGTGGGGGAGAGCGACGAGGATAACGTGCCGATAAGGTTCTGGGGTAAAGCCAAGGTCTGGGAAGGGTTCCTTGAGAGCTTTAAGGAGCAGAGCCTTGGCAAGATGGACTACGAGGTTTTGAGCTGGAGGCCGAGACTTCACGTTGACCTGCTTGAGCTTTTAAGGGGGGCTGACCTAGAGAGGGCCGCGAAGGTGAGTGGTTCGCGCTTCTACTACCTCCTCAACGAGCTTGTAATCCTCGATTTGGCTTTGATACGCTTCGCTCTGGATAAGCTCATCGAGAAGGGCTTCACACCGGTCATCCCACCCTACATGGTCAGGCGCTTCGTCGAGGAAGGTGCTACTACCTTTGAGGACTTCGAGGACGTAATATACAAAGTCGAGGGGGAGGACCTATACCTCATCCCGACGGCTGAACATCCATTGGCTGGAATGCACGCCAACGAAATCCTTGACGGCAAGGACTTACCGCTCCTCTACGTTGGAGTTTCACCCTGCTTCAGAAAGGAAGCTGGAACAGCGGGAAAGGACACGAAGGGAATCTTCCGCGTCCACCAGTTCCACAAGGTCGAGCAGTTCGTCTATTCAAGACCAGAAGAGAGCTGGGACTGGCACGAGAAAATCATAGCCAACGCCGAGGAGATATTCCAGGAGCTTGAGATTCCCTACCGCGTGGTGAACATCTGCACCGGCGATTTGGGCTATGTGGCAGCTAAAAAGTACGACATCGAGGCGTGGATGGCCGGTCAGGGCAAGTTCCGCGAGGTTGTTTCCGCGAGCAACTGTACCGACTGGCAGGCGAGACGGCTGAACATCCGCTTTAGGGACAAAACCCACGAGAAGCCACGCTTTGTCCACACGCTTAACTCAACGGCCATAGCCACCTCAAGGGCAATAGTAGCTATCCTCGAGAACCACCAGACAGAGGAAGGCGTCGTAAAGCTCCCGAAAGTCCTCTGGAAATACACGGGCTTCAAGGAGATTCTGCCTGCCAGTATGAAGGAGTGCTGTTGCCAGGATTGACCTTACTCTTCCCCTTTCCTTAGGCACTGGTTCTTTTCTCTCACCTTATTCTGAGGAGAAGGCCGAGGTAAACGAACCAGACGAGAATGAAGACCGCCCCTATAAGCTCGGGGATTGCCAATCCCTTAAACACTCTGGCTTTAATCAGGTAGAGCATCGTTGAGAACACAACAATTGAACCGGCTGTCCAGAAGTAGTTGAGTGGACTGGTTCTTCCGAGCTTTATTCCGATTATCGCTATATCCGTCAGGGCCAGAACGTAGAAGAGGACCGCCGATGGGGTATGATAAGGAAGCTCTTCAGGAAAGACGCCAACGAGGAATAGAAAGACCATTGCAAGGGGCATGAGGTAGGAAAGGCCGTTCTTGAAGGCAACCAGAGAGGGTATCATTGCTATCGTCGCAAAGAACATGAGGAAGCCGTTGAAGAGCCAGCGGTTCGGGTTTTTGAGGGAGCCCATGTCGCTCAGCGCGTTGTTAGTGAAGGAGAACCAGGGGTTGAAATGGATAACCAGAGCTAGGCCAATGAGGAAAATAACGGGCATCGATAGTGCTATGTAAGAGGCCAGACGCGTCAGGTTCATGATTCCTTCAGCACTCCCTCTTTTTCGGCTCTTCCCCAAAGATTTCTCTATAAATCTTTCGGAACTCCTCCCAGGAACCCCTTATTATCGGGTGCTTTGGGATGAAGGGTATTTCATCTTCTGGCAGTGTGGAGAGCTCGAAGGTGCCTATTCTCTTTGCTATGCCCACTATCTCCTCCTTGTCCATGCCTATGAGGGGCCTGTAAATCGGCAAATCGCTCGCCTGACTGACGATGTACATGTTCTCAAGCGTTTGAGATGCAACCTGCCCGAGGGAATCGCCCATGACGATGCCCTTTGCCCCGAACTCTTTGGCTATTTTGTCTGCATATTTGACCATCATGAACTTACACATCACACAGGTGTATTTGTCTTTCTTCATCTCCCTAAGCTTCCGAACGATTTTCTCGCGTTCCTGTGGCTTTATAACTACCAGCTCGGCCTTCCCACCGTAGTGATACTTCTTAAGCTGGTTCCATATCTTCCTGACCTTTTCGAGGGTTTTCTCGCCCATGTAGATGTGGACAGGAATTACCTCGACGCCACGCTTCATCATGAGGAAAGTAGCGACAGGTGAATCTATGCCACCGCTGAGTAAAGCCACGACCTTCCCCTGCGTCCCTATAGGTAGACCACCCCATGCCCTGATTTTGTCAACGAAGACGTATGCTTTGCCCTCCATCAGCTCAACGCCGACCTCTATGTCGTAGTTATGAAGATTAACCTCGCTCTCCTCGTTTTCAATAATGTACTCCCCGACCTTTGCCTGAATCTCCGGACTTTTTAGCGGAAACTCCTTGGTAATTCTCCTAGCCGTTACCCTGAAGCGGGGTCTCTCAAGGTTCAGCTCACGCTTCTTCTTCCTGAAGAGCTTTAGGGCCGTCTTGTTGATTTTTTCTAGGTTTGCCTCAACTTCCATGGCAGGGGAGAGGGAAACTATTCCGAAAACGCGGGTGAGAACCTCAACAGCCTCCCTGGCCCTGTTCGTCCTTACTAAAACGCGACCGTGCTTGGCCTCGACTTTTTTGAATTCAATCCCCTCGCTTACCAAAGCTTCGCGTATGTTGTTCATGAGGATGTTCTCAAACCATCTCCTCGTCTGCCTTGACTTCGTTCCTATCTCACCGTATCTAACGATAACAACGTTCATGGCTCAACCCACCGATCCGAGTGGATGGGGAAACTTGACGACTATCTCGACGTACTTCTGAATGACCGTGTAGAGGACAAGGGACATGAGGTATGACGAAAGCAAAATGAGCTCGTTCATCTCAAAGATATGCCTGGCAAGTTCCTTTGCCCTCGGCGTGGCGTCAACAATTGTTCTCATGTAGCGGACCTTCCAGTTCTGGTTCATTACTATGAAACTTACAAGGAACAGAACGCCCACTAACCCCCACATTTTGCCAAAGGCTAGCATGAGGAAGAGTGTCGAGGTCATGACGAGCCATCCACCGATGACGCCGAGCAGGATTACGAACTCTATCATGGCTATCGTCTTTGCTTGGGTGATTAAAATAAAAAAGTTTAGATGAATCTCGTTACATCTTCAACGCTCTTCTTTCTTTTCTTCGGTTTTGGTTCGTTCTTTGGATAACCAACGGGAATGACACCGACGAGGTAGTAGTTCTCATCTAATCCAGCCAGTTCCCTTACCCTCTCCTCTATCCCCTCAAAGTTCGTTACTCCGACGTAAACTGTGCCAAGGCCAAGTTCAACCGCCTTGAGCATGAGGTTCTGAATTGCCATAGAGGCACTTTCAACACTCCAGATGAACTCCACCTCGTCGAACTCCTTTCCGGGGAGAAACCGGACGCGCTTATCTATGAACACCGCAATGTAAACCGGTGCCCTGAACATGCCTTCTTTGTATATCCTCTTTCTGAGCTTTGCTATCTTTTCCTCAGGTAGTTTGACAGCCCGATAGTAGACCTCCATGCCTTCAGCAATGAGCTCGTAGAGCTTTTCTCTTGCTTCTTTGCTTCTGAACACCACAAAAATCCAGTTTTCAAGCCCACTCGCCGTTGGGGCCCGAATTGCACTTTTGATGAGCTCCTTAATATCTTCCTCCGCAACAGGTTTCTCAGAGAAGTACCTAACGGAGGTTCTTCTCCTTATAACTTCCCCCAGTTCCATGTTCCCACCTGTGCTCATTGGAGATTTGATTATTAATCCCTTTTCAAAACCAAAGGTTTAATAGAAAAGCCGAGAACTTCCCTTCGGTGAAAAGCATGTACGGATGGAGAGGAAGACTCGGCCTTATAGTCCCATCATCGAACACCACTATGGAGATGGAGCTTCACGATTACCTGCCGGAGGGAGTTTCGCTACACACGGCGAGGATTCCCCTCAGAAACGTCAACGAAGAGGAGCTCGTAAAGATGAACACTCTGGCCGTTGAGAGCGCCAAGCTCCTTAGGGATGCCGGGGTTGAGCTGATTCTCTATGGATGCACCAGTGGTTCCTTCATTGGGGGAAAGGACTACGAGAAAAAGCTTGAGATGGAAATCGAAGACGAGGTAAACGTCCCGGTTGTGAGCACGAGCACGGCCGTAATCGAGGCCCTCAAGATGCTCGACGTCAGGGAAATCCTCGTGATAACGCCCTATACCAACGAGATAAACCAGCGGGAGAAGGAGTTCCTTGAGGCGAACGAGTTCACCGTTCTGGACATCAGGGGTCTCGGCATTGAGGACAACCTTGAGATTGGCAAGCTCGAACCCTACACAGCTTACAGACTCGCCAAGGCTAGCTTCACCGACGAGGCCGAGGCGATATTCATAAGTTGCACTAACTGGAGGACCTTTGAGATAATTGAAACGCTGGAGAGAGACCTAGGGGTTCCCGTGGTTACTAGCAATCAGGCTTCCCTCTGGCTCGCGCTGAGGGAAATGGACATCATGGACAGGATTCCAAGTCTCGGAAAACTTTTCACAGACTACTGAAGAAGTGTTCTAACTATTTTTGCTTTGCCATCCTAATTTTAAACGAAACCTTTTAAAGCCGCCCTTCTTCACTTTTCCATAGTTAGTCACCTAGGGTGATACAAATGATGGAGCTCCTCGACGAGGCAAGGAAGCTATCGATGTTCACAGCATACAACGCGAACGTTGATGCAATAGTATACCTCAACGGGAAAACGATTCAGGGGCTTATAGACGAGTTCGGAACCGAGGCAGTGAGAAGGAGAATGGAGGAGTTCCCGAGGCAGATTGAAGAGCCCATAGACTTCGTTGCAAGGATTGTGCATGCACTCAAGACGGGTAAACCTATTGAAGTTCCCCTCGTCAACGAAGAGCTCCAGGGATGGTTTGACTCCCGCTTCAATTACGACGTCGAGAGAATCGGTGGCCAGGCCGGGATAATAGCGAACCTCTTGGCGAACCTCGACTTCAGAAGGGTCATCGTTTACACTCCCCACCTTGCAAAGAGACAGGCGGAGATGTTCGTCAGGAAGCCAAACATGTTCTATCCCGTCGTTGAAAACGGAAAACTGGTCCTCAAGCACCCAATAGAAGCTTACAGGGAGAACGACCCAATAAAGGTGAATCGCATCTTCGAGTTCCGCGCCGGAACGACCTTCAGGCTTGGAAACGAGACTATAACCGTCCCCTATTCAGGCCGCTTCATAGTCTCGGCCAGATTTGAGAGCATAAGAATTTACACGAGGCCCGAACTAAAGCCTTTTCTCCCGGAAATCGGACTCCAAACGGACGGTGCAATCCTCTCCGGCTATCAGGGGATAAGACTGTGCTACTCTGACGGGAAGGATGTCAACTATTATCTAAGAGAGGCAAAAAAGGACATACTCCTTCTTAAAAGGGAAAAGGACCTGAAGGTTCACCTTGAGTTCGCATCAATCCAGAACCGCGAGCTGAGGAAAAAGGTCATTTACAACCTCTTTCCCCTTATTGATAGCGTCGGGATGGACGAGTCAGAGATTGCCTACGTCCTGAGTGCCCTCGGCTATCCGAAACTGGCCGAAAGGATATTTACCTACAACCGAATCGAGGACACCGTTCTGGGCGGGAAAATCCTCATAGACGAGATGAATCTCGAAGTTCTGCAAATCCACACGATTTACTACCTGATGTACATAACCCATGCCGATAACCCTCTGAGTGAAAAAGAGCTGAGAATGAGCCTTGAGCTGGCAACGACTTTAGCCGCGGCGAAGGCTTCGCTCGGTGACATAAAATCGCCAAGGGACTTTGAAACGGGATTGGGCGTTCCCTACAACGAGCGCGGAGAATACGTTAAGCTCAGGTTTGAAGAGGCTAAAAGAAGGCTAAGGACGAGGGAATACCAGATAGTGATAATCCCAACGAGGCTCGTGAAGAATCCGGTTTCAACTGTCGGGCTCGGCGATACAATCTCAACCGGAGCCTTCACAAGCTATCTCGCCCTCTTGAGGAGAAAGGGAGCACTCTAGTCAACCATCGAGAAGTTAATGTTCCTCAAGGAGTCCCTCAATCAGCTTTGCTTTTTCCTGGGCCCTTTTCAGGTGCTCAACGGTGACTTTCGTGTAAATCTGAGTAGTTGAAAGGTTTGAATGGCCTAACAGCTCCTGAATAGCTCTGATATCAACACCCCTTTCAAGCATGTGGGTTGCGAAGCTGTGGCGGAGCCTGTGGGGAGTAACCTCAACACCGGCTTTATTCCCGTATTTCCTCAGGAGATACCAGACGGTTTTGGGCGAGAGTCTGTCCTTTTCCCGTCTCCTCTCCTCAACGAGGAGGTACTCGCTTTCGTCTTCTCTGCTTTCAAGGTATTCCCTTATGGCATCACCCAGAAAAGCTGGAATCGGGACGACCCTGTCTTTGGCCCCTTTACCACCACGAACAACTATGAGATTCCTCTCCAGGTCCACGTCGCCCTTCTTCAGGTTGCAGAGCTCGCTGACTCGTAAACCGGCCCCGTAGAGCAGGAGGACTATCAGCCTGTCCCTCTTCTTTATTGGTGGAATCACCGAGAGGAGCCTCTTGACTTCCTCCCGGGTTAAAGCCTTTGGCAGACTCCTCGGGACCTTTGGTGGCTTCAGCTTCTCGGCTTCCTCGTCGTAACCCTCGAAGCGAAAGTAAGAGCGCAAGGCCTGAACAACGAGGTTAAGGCTCCTGTTGGAGTAGCCTTCCCTCCTAAGTCTGGCCAAAAAACGCAGGGCGGAGCGAGCGTTTATTGTCCCGCCCCACTCAAGGTATCGTCTAACGTAGTAGGAGTACATCCTGATAGTGTTGGGGCTCTTCCCCTCGAGGTCGAGGTACGTCTCGAACTCCTCTATGACCTCTTCCATAGCTCAGACCTTAGAGCAGTTCGTCCGGCTTGAGCTTGGCCTCAATTATTTCGAGTTCTCTTTCAGGGTTCTCAGTAGATTCGGTCTTTTTGCCTTCCTGTTCTCCTGCATTTTCCACTTCATTGGCTTTTCCTTCAAGGCCCTCCTTTATGGCCAGGCTCAGGTAGACGGTTTTCATTAGCTCCTCAATGAGCTCTCTGTCCTCTGCAAAGACGTAGCCCTGTCCAACTATAACCTTCCCAGCCAATCCGAGTTTCTCAACTGCTATGGCGAAAATCTTCTCATCCGGGACGGGTTCTGCCGGGAACAGGTTCGTCCAGGCCTCTTCAATCTTAACGGGCCTGCTCTTCTTGTCAAGGAGCTCTCTAAGGCCTTCGTTCTCGTTCCTCAGCCTTACGTACTCAGCATGCAACTCCTCATATTTCTTCTGGAGCTCTTCGTGCTCCTTGTAAAGGCTCTCGTAGTCGTTTGCCAGCTGGTCGTATTTTCCCTTGATATCGAGGAGTTGTTTCCTCAGCTCCATGTACTCGGGAAGAACCTGAAGGCTCTTCAGCCCGGCCCGTACGAGGGTGTTCTTGAGCTCCTTCCTAACGAGCTCAACGTCAACGTGCTCCAAATCGTGTCCCAGGGGGAGTTTCATCCTCTCAATGTGGCCGACCATTTCGCCGAGCTCGTTGAAGAGCCTCTCGGCAAGTTCCCTTCCAACCCTGTCTGCGTCGGTGGCTATTATGAGCAAATCGGCACCCGCCGCGGCGCTCTTCGCTATCTCCACGTTGGTCGTGGGAATTATAGCTGAAATCGTTATGTTGTATTCGCTCCCCAGGGCGAGCCCCTGAAGTGCCTTGCTGACGACCTCAACGTCGCTCGCCCCCTCAACGAGAATCCTAACGTCCACTATTGCCATGCTCACCACCGCCAATAATTCTCCCCCCGGTTTAAAACCGTTCTCATAGTTCAACCTTCAAGGAGGGTCTCTCAAGGATAACCTCTCCAGATGGAGACAGCGAGATGGAGAGGCCCTCAATCCTAACTCCCTCCCTTACGGCCACTCTCAGGAGTTTTGCTATAACGGGGTCCCCCTTCTCGTAGGGCTTGAACTTCTCGACACCGGGCATTGCCCCTACGAAGAAAATTATGGCCTTTTTGCCGGAGCGGGCAAGTCCTATGAGCTCACGTATGTGCCTCTGCCCTCTCAGCGAAGGGCAATCCGGGTACATGGCGTACTCCCCCCTTTCCCCTCCCCTTAAAACGGCGCTCTTCATTTCACCGTAGAGCTCTCCACCCGGGCAGTCGAGGAGGTAGTCTAGCCTTGAGTTACCGACGCGAACTTCTTTCCTCTTTATGGAACAGTCCTTGAGCCAAGGGATTAGGCCGAGCTCAACGGCCCTCTCGAAGGCCTTAGCTTGCATCCTCGTGTCTATTATCGCTCCCTTTCCATCCAGGTCTTCAAAGGCCAGCAGAACGAAGTCAGTCTTCCCACCGCTCTTTGGCAGGCAGAATGCCCTTTTTCCCGGAACCATGAACTCCTCTAAGCGACCGGTGTTTGTGACAAGAGCTTTCTTGAGTTCTCCATCCACCTCAACAAGGGCCACAAAGCGGTTGAGCCTCTCAATGAATGTGCAGGGGATGACGTTTAGTTTTAGCAGAACTGGTTTTTTCATAGATTGGGTTTGAGTTAATGCCCTTTTAACAGTAACGCCCGTCTTCTGAAACTGGGGCAGTTTAATTGTTGGAAAACCTTAAAAATTCCCCACTTGACATTTAGATGGAAATCTAAACGGAGGCGATGCCCATGGTGGATTTTGAGCTCCTAAAAAAAATCGTTGAAGCCCCGGGAGTTTCTGGGTTTGAATTCCTCGGTGTCAGGGACGTTGTAATCGAGGCCTTCAAGCCCTACGTTGACGAGATTAGGGTTGACAAGCTCGGGAACGTTATAGCCCACAAGGAGGGCAAGGGACCGAAGGTAATGCTCGCTGGACATATGGACCAGATAGGCCTTATGGTGACGCACATCGAGAAGAACGGCTTTTTGAGGGTTGCACCCGTTGGAGGAGTTGACCCGAGGACTCTAATAGCCCAGCGCTTTAAGGTCTGGGTTGGCCCGAACGAGTTCATCTACGGCGTTGGCGGTTCAGTTCCTCCACACATCCAGAAGCCGGAGCAGAGGAACAAGGCACCAACGTGGGACCAGGTGTTCATAGACATCGGTGCCGAGAGCAAAGAGGAAGCCGAGGAGATGGGCGTCAAGATAGGCACGGTAATCACATGGGACGGGAGGCTGGAGAGGCTCGGCAAGCACAGGTTTGTTAGCATAGCCTTCGACGACAGGATAGCGGTTTACACCTTGGTTGAGAGTGCAAGACAGTTGAGCGAGACCGATGCGGATGTGTACTTCGTGGCAACGGTTCAGGAAGAGGTTGGCCTTCGCGGTGCCAAGGTTTCAGCCTTTGGAATCGACCCAGACTACGGTTTTGCCTTGGATGTAACCATCGCGGCCGACGTTCCTGGGACACCTGAGCACAAGCAGATAACCCAGCTTGGTAAAGGCGTCGCCATCAAGATAATGGACCGCTCCGTCATCTGCCACCCAACGATAGTTCGCTGGATGGAGGAGCTGGCTAAAAAGCACGAGATACCTTATCAGTGGGACATCCTCACCGGTGGGGGAACCGACGCTGGGGCGATACACCTCAACAAGACCGGTGTCCCGAGTGGGGGCATAAGCATACCAGCGCGTTACATACACTCCAACACCGAAGTTGTGGACGAGCGTGACGTTGATGCGGCAGTCAAGCTGACGACCAAGGTCATCGAGGAGATTCCTGAGCTCAGGCTCTGACTTTTCTTTTCACAATACTCCTCCATCGAGCTCGAATCGGCCCTTAAATTTTATAAGCCTCTTTCGGAAATCTTTCCAGCACTGTCCCAGGGTGTACGTGGATGCAATCAGCGAGCGTAGAAATGCCCGTCAAAGCGGACTGGGAAGCCATAAAATGGGTGGCTTCAAGGCCGAGGATACTCTTTCGTTCCCTTCCCTTCGAGGCGCGGGTTTCGGGAGAGGAGCCCTTCGACGTTGAGATACGCCTGAGAAGGAAACTGCTGAAGTTCGAGTTCTCTGGGAGAATGAACGTGGCCTTTGCAGATTCAGCGGCCCCATATATCATGAAGGGGCCCAAGGGCCTGTTGATTGTCTCTGTGTCCATGGAGGATGACATGATTGTCTCAAGGGCATCCGCCGACTTGGTTGAGCGCTTTCTCGGTCGAAAATTAGAGATACTTGCAAGGGGTTTTGGACTTTCCATATGTCGTTTCTCAGAGAGCTATCGCAGAATCGCGGAAAAAATCCTGCCAACCGGAAAGAGGGAGTTCTACGTGCGGGAAATGTCAACTGACGACATCCCCCATCTGCTCAGATACCTTCGCTTCAGCCTCGATGGTGAGACGTTTTCCCTCCGGGGAAAAGGAGACGGGGATGAGTTTAGGATAACCGTCGAAGGTGGGGTTGTCAGGGACATCGAGCATAAGAGCTCGGGTGGAAGTGCAATCATCGAGGTTAACAGGTCCCTGCTTGACGTTAGTGAGGAAGATTTCTCAGGTCTCGAGCTCGGCGGGGAGTACATCCTCAGGGTTGTTTTTTGAAGCATTCTTCTCAAGCTTCCATGCCTCGTAGATGAAAAACGCCAAGCCCATCACTATTCCTCCAAGAATGAACGGAACCTTGTCCGGCAGTGGAAGTCCACGGTGCCACTTGTGGAGGAGATAGTTCTGGTAGAGGAACAGGTAGCCGAGCCACGCTATTATGAGGGCCTCGACGCCGTATTCAATCAACTTCTTCTCTCTATCTCCCATCTTCACCACGGGAAAGGTTAAAAACGAGCCGTTAAAAACCCTTCCCATGCAGGAACCTGACCTCAGTTATTTCCCCTACGAATCGCTCAGGCCAAATCAGGCCGAATTCATAGAGCTCGTTCGTGAGACTGCTGAGAGAGGAGAGAATGCGATAATCGAAGCTCCAACGGGCTTTGGGAAGACGGTAAGTGTTCTGACCGGAGTTCTCCCCGTTGCTGGGGAGCTCGGGTTAAAGGTTCTCTATCTGGCGAGAACTCACAGGCAGATGGACAGGGTTATAGAGGAGCTCAAGGCGATAAACCGGAAGGCGAAGGTCTCGGGAGTCGAGCTGAGAAGCAGGAAGGAGCTCTGTCTCCACAACTACCTAACTAAGTTCACGAACGATGCATACACTGCCATGATAGTCTGCAAGAACCTGAAAAAGCTCGGTAAGTGCGAGTTCTACGAAAACGAGAAGAGGAAAAAGGCCGAGTTCAACGAGCTCGTCAACTTCTTCCTCAAGAGCCCATCCCATCCCTCGGAGATTTTAAGCTACGCCGAAACGCTCGAGCTCTGCCCCTACGATTTGACTAAGAGGATAGCAGAGAAGGCCGATGTGATAGTCGCGAGCTACCTCTACGCGATAAGTCCGAGCATAAGAGAAAGCCTGATAAGCTCGCTCGGAGTTGATTATTCCGATTTGATAATCATCTTTGATGAAGCCCACAACCTGCCCGACCAAGCGATTTCGGCTTTAAGCGACAGGCTGAGCATTCACACGGTCAACAGGGCCATCAAAGAGGCCGACGAATACAGGGAGAACGAAATAGCGAACTTCCTGAGCATATTCGCAAAGGGCCTGGAGTTGCTCTTCAACGAAAGACTCTCAGACAGGGAGATAATGGAAACACCCATTCAGCCGGAACTGGTCTTTGCGCACCTCATAAACACCCTGGGGATAAGCCCCCGCTGGATTGTAAAAACACTGAACGAGATGGTCTCCATAGGGGAGGCGATAAGGGAGGACAGAATAGAGAAGGGGAAGCCACCGAGGAGTTACATCGGCAGAGTTGGAGAGTTCCTGCTCCTCTGGTTTTCACTCATCGGGCGCGAGGACTACCTGTTCCTCCTCAGCAGGGAGAGAGGACTGAGCCTTGAACTCGTTGCCCTGGACCCTTCGAGGGCTTTAACATTCCTCCACGACGTCCATAGTGCCTTCCTCATATCCGGAACTCTGACGCCACTTGAGGCGTTCCGCGACGTTATGGGAATCGAGAGGGCCAGACTAAAGAAGTTCCCGCGGATTGTAAAGAGAGAAAACGCACAGGTTTTAGTTGCCAAGGACGTCTCAACGCGCGGTGAAGAGCGTTCTCTGGCGGTTTACAAAAAGATGGTTGACTACATCGTCGAGGCCGTGAAGCTCATCCCAAAGAATGTGGGGGTTTTTACGGCATCTTACGAGGTCCTCCAAGGCCTTCTCTCGGCCAACCTCCAGGTTCGGCTTGAGGAAACGGGAAAAGCTGTGTTCATCGAGAGACAGGGCGTCAGCTCGTCCGAGAACGACGCGATGGTGGCGAGCTTTAAGGCCCACGCTAGGGGCAACGGTGCCGTTCTGCTCGGGGTCATGGGAGGTAGGAACAGCGAGGGACAGGATTACTCGGGAGATGAAATGAACGGGGTTATACTCGTGGGGATTCCCTACGCGAGGCCGACACCGAGGGTTCAGGCTCAGATAAGGTACTTTGAAAAGAAGTTCCCTGGGAAGGGCCGTTACTATGGGTATTACTTACCGGCCCACAGAAAGCTCGTTCAGGCCGCTGGAAGGGTGCACCGCTCGGCCGAGGAGAAGGGCTCGATAATAATCCTAGACTACCGCGTCCTGTGGAGAAACGTCAGAAAGGACTTCCCGGACTGGATGGTGGAAACCATGAGACCCGTTGATTTAGTTAGAATGGGGCTTTACCTGAAGCGCTTCTGGTTCAGCGGACCGTGAACTTCTTTTCAATCCGGACCTTAGCACCCTTTACATAGGCGAACTTGACGACCTTGTATCTTCCTGGGGGCAGTTCAACGGGGAGTTTCTGCTCTATGGTCTCCCCGGGAATGAGGACGATTCGCCTGTTTAGGAAAACTATCCCCGGGTCAATCTTCTGCCAGAAACCGACGTACTCGTAGAGCTCAATCTCGTTGCTTATCTCGACCTTGAAGGTGTTTGGGTTTGTTATCCAGACGGCGAGTTCTCCCTTCCTGGGCTTGACGTCGATGTCGAGCTCAACCTCTGGCGGAGAACTTACGTTTATGACGCCAACCTTGTCATTGGAGGGCACTTTAACAATCTTCATCGGGGAAACTTTGTCATCCACTTAGATAAACCTTCCGGTCGCTGGAACGTGTCTTGATGAAATTTTGCTCACGGCCTTTAGAAAAGGCTGGTGAAAATTGCTCTTCTCCTAAAACTGGCAGGAAACCAGTCGTGCACTATCCAAAAAGCAATTCAAAATGGGTTTAATACTAAATAACACCCTTTAACAAGTTTCACCCTTGTTTTTAACGTCCATACGATGTTGTTTAGAAAATAAAGCCCTCTCCAAGGAGCAAGTGAATGAGAAACCTACTCAGAAAGACTGCAAATTTCAAAAAGCACTTCATTTTCTGCCGGCACTGAAGCTTTTGGAAAAAAACTTCACCAAAAGTTTGTAGTTCTCCCTCAAAGGGAAGTCATTGGAAGAAATGGTTTTGCACTAAGTGCTCATTTTGCAATGGAGAACATTTGAGAAGAATCCTCCTGAAGGGTTTGCCTCTCGTTGACACCCTTCGGGCGTCTATTTTAAAGCCAAACCAACAAAATAATGCAATCCCATAAGTTCCCAACACCCAAACACATTAAAAAGAGACCACTCAAGAAAATTGCATTCCAAGAAGGAGCTATAAACTTTGACGAAACTT
This sequence comes from Thermococcus sp., assembly GCF_015523185.1. NCBI lineage: Archaea > Methanobacteriati > Methanobacteriota > Thermococci > Thermococcales > Thermococcaceae > Thermococcus > Thermococcus sp. The sequence continues at coordinate 22,380 of NZ_WAKV01000085.1, read as the reverse complement.
TGAGTTTGCAAAGGTTCGATGGTGCCGGGGCGGGGCTTTGAACCCCGGACCTCTCGGTTTCTCAGGCTCCCCCGAAGGGGAGTGGCCCTATGAGCCGAGCGCTCTGACCAGGCTAAGCTACCCCGGCACTGCCCGAGCGCTCGGGTTATACCTTTCGGTCGGCGTTTTTAAATCTTTCGCTAGTAGTAGTCGTAGGCGTATGCCCACGTCAGCTTTCTCCGTATAACCTTTCCATAATAGTAGCCTATGAGCATCCCCATAATTAAGCCCCCGAGGTGGGCGTAGGCGTTCACTCCTGGCAGGAAGCTGTTGATGAGGAACAGCACGAAGGCGTTTATAATGGCCATCTGCATGTTTCCCCCGACTACGCCGGTTATCGTTATCAGTGCCCCCGCTATTCCAAAGAGAGCCCCGCTCGCCCCGGCGCTGACAACGTTTGGAGGTAGGAGGAACAGGGTGAGCAGGTTTCCAGCAAGCCCTGAGATTAGGTAAACCATTGCAACCCTACTCGACCCGATGATTCTCTCCAGCTGGCTCCCCATGATGAGGAGGAAGTACATGTTAAATCCGATGTGGATTATGTTGACGTGAACGAACATTGCCGTGAAGGGTTGCCACCACGCGTGTAAATACAGGACGGCATAGTTCCACTGGCCGAGAACGCCGAGAACGTTGTCACTAATCCAGAATGGGTTTCTACTGAGTACTGCTTCCACAATGTAAACCGCGACGTTTATGAGGAAGAGCGTGAAGGTTGCCCTCCCATACCTGTGGAAGTACCGTTCAAGACTCATTTTCCAGCTCCTCCAAGATTAGCTTGAGAATTCTCTCGTTAGCCACTGCTATTACGTTCGTGTTCACCTCGGCCTTAAGCTCAAACTCCAGAGGTTTTCCCCTTTCGTCGGTGACAATTCCCCCCGCTTCTCTAACGAGCATAACTCCCGCGGCTATGTCCGTTGGCCGGACGTAGTTCCTAATGTCAAAGACGCCGTCGAGCGAGCCTTTGGCAGTATAGGCCATCTCAACCGCTATCGCTCCCAGAACGCGAATCCTTTTGACCTTCCTCACGAGCCCTAGGCATCTCCCCCGGGTGTAAAAGCTTATCGCTTCCTTTCCCGGTTCCGGGTTGCTGACGTGAATATGTCTTCCGTTGAGATAGGCCCCCTCACCGGGTATTGCCTCGTAGAAGGCCTTCGGAAAGAACTCGTAGATTGCCCCGTAAACGGGTTTCTTCCCTTTGAAGACCGCGAAGCTGAACGCAAATATAGGTATCCCCACTGAGAAGTTGTACGAACCGTCGAGCGGGTCAACGACGACGGTGTAGTCGCTCCCGTGGTCTATCTCCCCCACCTCTTCGCTGACTATGTTGACACCAAGGGGCTTGAGGTGCCTCAGGATTAGGTCCTCGGCAATCTTGTCCACGTATTTGGTGACGTCGCCGCTGACGTTTGTTCCAACGTTCTCACCAGCCTTTTTAGTCCCAAATAGGGGCATTATGGTTTTTTCCAAATCCTTCGCCATGTTAAGCGCTATCTCGTTCCAGGCGTACATCTAAATCACCTCAGGAGGGCTATAAGCAGGTTTCTCGTTCCGGGGCCGAAGCCGAGGATAAAAATTGTAAGCTTGACAAAATTTATCAGCTCGGGGTCCTCCTCGGTCATCAGCCTGTCCAGAATGTAAACGACAAGGGTTATTATAACTAGCTTTTCAAGGTACATAACCGCGGGGGTTCCAAAGATATTCATCAAGGTTCTCGCGAGGACGTGCTGCTCCCAGAAGCCGAAGAACTGGATTCCAACGAAGGTCGTCGTTGCGTCGTAGAAGTGAGTATAAAAGAGGATTTTGTTGTTTCTGACAAGTTCAAACTTCTTCGAAAGAGCCCATATAAACGACTCAGCGAGGATAAGGCTTGGTATGAAGTACTTGAAGTAGTCCCATCTAACCGAGAGCTTATCCCAGTTGATGACCATTATGAAGAGCAGACCGGCAACCAGAATCCAGCCAAAGTCACGGTAAATGGAGTAGAGTCTCTCATCGTTGCAGTGTCTCCACACAGTGAAGAGCGATGCTATTGCAAAGCCCGCTATCACAAAGTATCCACCTGGGCTGACGGTTAGATACGTCCGCGGAAGGAGGCCTATATCAGTTATGCTCCTCATAAGCGGGCCTAGGAGAATGTATGGCATTAGGGCTATGAAAAAGCGTTCGTCAATCTTTATCCCCATTCTCTTGAGCATCTTATAGAGAAGCAGAACCGCGACCCCAAGAATCAGGGCGTAAACTAGCGTGTTCACAATGTTGTAGCCCTGGTTGTATTTTATTGGCTCGACGAAATAGCGGTAAAAAAACTCGTAAAACCCCATTCGACCACCATAGAGAGTCCTTCCGATAGTCTTAAAGCTTTTCCTTCTGAGAGATTAGGGGACGGTGAAGGGCATGAAGGGAGTTCACCTTATGCAACTTCCCAGAGAGGTGCTCCTTGGCGAGAACCTGAAGGGAGAAGTTATTAACGTTGCGAGACGACTTGGTCTCGGTGAGAGAGTTATAGTACTCTACGGGCCAAGGACAAAGAAGATAGCCGGTAAAGACGTTGAGAAGAGCCTCAAATCCGAATACGACGTTGTTCCTCTAACAGTTAAGAAAGGTGCCACAATGGGGGAAGTCGAGAGGACGGTTGGACTGATAAGGGACGAAAGCGCTGACTGGGTAATAGCCGTTGGCGGGGGAAGTATAATAGATGTGGCCAAGCTTGCCTCCTTCAAGACGGGTGTTCCCTTCATCAGCTTCCCGACTACGGCATCTCACGATGGCATAGCCAGCGCCAACGCCTCGATAAGGGATTTGGGCTCCAAAACCTCGGTAAAGGCCGTTCCTCCTGTTGCGGTCATAGCCGACGTTGAGGTTATCAAAACGGCACCGTACCGCTACCTCGCGGCCGGTGTCGGCGATACGATAAGCAACCTTACAGCCGTTAAGGACTGGCAGCTGGCCCACAGGATAAAGGGCGAATACTACAGTGAATACGCGGCCTCGCTCAGTCTTATGAGTGCCAAGATGGTCATAAGGAACGCCGACATAATACGCCTCGGCAATGAGGAGAGTGTAAGAAAGGTCATAAAGGCCCTAATCTCCACGGGCGTTGCCATGAGCATAGCGGGCTCTTCAAGACCTGCAAGTGGTGCCGAGCACCTCTTCAGCCACGCACTGGACATGCTGGCTGAGAAACCGGCGTTGCACGGGGAGCAGGTGGGGGTCGGGACAATAATAATGGCCTACCTTCACGGCCTGAAATGGGAACGTGTTAGGGAAACCTTAAAGAGGGTTGGCGCCCCAACAACAGCGTATGAACTTGGAATCGAACCCGAGCTCATAATCGAGGCCCTTACGATTGCCCACACTATAAGGCCCGAGCGATACACAATCCTCGGGAAGGACGGTTTAACGAGGGAAGCGGCCGAGAAAGCCGCTAAAATCACTGGAGTTATCTGATTATCGCCCCTTACAACTTCAGGAGGTGTTTGAAATGGCCATAATCACGTTAGTTGGTGAAAAGTTAGCCAAACCGGGAGTTGAGTTCATATTCTACGGTCCGGCCGAGCCGTGCAAGACCTGTAAACTTGCAGGGGTGTGCGTTGGGAACCTCGAACCTGGAAGGAGGTACAAGATTCTCAGGGTTAGGAGCATGCCCTCACACTCCTGCCCCCTCCATGAGGGGAAAGTCCGCGTTGTTGAAGTCGTTGAACCGAGCATTGAGGTGGCAATAGAGCCGAGGTTGGCCATAGTCGGCTCGATAATTCAGCTCAAGTTCGAGGAGTGCAGTGACCCCAAGAAGAGGGAAGTCTTCAAACCGGAGGGGCTCTTCGAGGGCGACCACGTGAAGATAATCGAGGTAACCGGAGAAATAGAGTGCGATGGAAAGACGTACAAAATAGTCAAGGTAATGCGCAAGAAGGACTAACCTGCAAAGACTGTCCTTTCTTCTTTTCCAGTTTTTATCCGATACGCTCTCATCTTCCCCTCCAGAAAGAGCTTTATCGCCCTTAGAGTCCGCTCTTTTCTCAGGAATTCCTCCCTTGCAGTCCTGACGTCAACTTTCCTAAAGCGAACACTGAAGCCGGGCCTTAGCTGGGCAAACCTCGACAGGTGGGCACTGATAACGACCCCTATTCTGGAGTAACCACCCGTTGTCTGGGCATCCTTCATCATCACTATTGGCTTTCCGTTCGCTGGAACCTGAACCGTTCCGGGAACTAATGGGCCGGTAACTATCCCGGCCCCCTTTTCGGAGTGCTCTATTGGTTTTCCGTCGAGCCGGTAGCCCATTCTGTCGGATTCGGGCGTTACCGTGTAAGTCTCGCTCAGAAAGGTCTCAACTCCCCTCTCAGTAAAGTGTTCCAAATCCGGGCCGAGGATAACGCCAACGGTTATTTCTTTTCCCGAATAATCCGGTCTGAGCTCCTCGGGGAGGTATTTTCCCTCCTTTCCAGTCAGTATTGCGTATCTAAGGGTGAGCTCATCTCCTTCCTTTAGTGGCATTCCAAGCCCTGCCCTTGGGTAGGAGGAGCAACTTCCGAGTAATTTTCCACACTTTATTCCACCTGCGAAGGCTATGTATCCGTAGAGACCCGTTTTCAATACACCAACCTCAAGGACGTCGCCCCTCTTGGCCCAGTGACTCGTCCACGGCTCAATGGAGACGCCGTTGAGCCTCAAATCAACATCGCCGGCAACGGCAAAAACAGCAGAGGACTTGAAGCGAAGAGCCGGCCCCCTAATGAGGAACTCCAACAGGGGAGCGTTCCCGGGGTTTCCGACGAGATAGTTGGCAATCCTCGCGGAATAGTCGTCCATAAAGCCGGAAACCGGGACGCCAAGCTTTCTGTAGCTGGGCCTTCCAGCGTCTTGAATCGTCAGCAACGAGGGAACGCGGAGGAGCTCAATCAACGCCTTCACCCCACTCCTCCTCGTACAACTCTATAAACTCGCTTTCATCTATTGGCACGAACTTCACCCTATCACCGGGTTGGAAAAGGGTCGGAGGATCTTTTGCCGGGTTGAAGAGCCTGAGTGGAGTTCTTCCGATGAGACGCCAGCCGCCGGGGCTTTCGAGCGGGTAAATCCCGGTCTGCTTTCCCGCTATTCCCACGGAGCCGGCGGGTACTTTCAAGCGGGGTTTTTCGAGTCTCGGAGTCGCTATTCTCTCGTCCATTCCGCCGAGGTAAGCAAACCCGGGGAGAAATCCGAGGAAGTAGACGCGGTAAACCGGTCTTGAATGTATTTCAACGACCTCGTCAACGCTCAAACCGTTGTATTCTGCAACGAACTCCAAATCCGGGCCATATTCGCCACCGTAAACAACGGGAACCTCCACAAGTTTTCCCTCAAAGCGCTCTGAAGTAATCTCTATTCCCTCAATGGTTCTCTTAACGCTCTCGAAGTCCACCAAAGCCGGGTCATAGATTACCGCGAGGGAAGAATATGCAGGAACAACCTCGACGAGCCACTCAAAGTTAGCCTGCTCTATGGCCCTTGTGAGAGCGTGAACCTTTTCGTTTATTTCCTCGTCAATCCTCTCGCCGAAGGAAACGAGCAGGGCAGAATCACCGAGGGGTTTGATTTTCATGGTCTCACCGAACGATTTCTCTCATCGGAACTATTTTGACGCCTTCTCTTTCGAGGACTTCTCTAACGTGCTTAGCTATCTCCACAGCTTGTGGATTGTCGCCGTGGACGCAGATTGTATCTACCCTCAGCTCGACCCACTCGCCGTTTATCGCTCTAACCCCGCCATCCTTGACCATCGAAACAACGCGCTCCGCTATCTCCTCCTTATCGTGTATTACCGCACCAGGTTTGGAGCGTGGAACGAGCGTTCCGTCCGGGTTGTAAGCTCTATCAGCAAAAACCTCGTGAGCAACCTTAACGCCAATCTCTTCCGCTATCTGAGCGGGCCTTGAACCAGAGAGCGTTACGAATATCAGGTTCTTATCAAAGTCAGCTATCCCCTCTATCACCGCTCTGGCCAGCTCCTCTTCCTTCACAAGGGCGTTGTAGAGTGCACCGTGGGGCTTGACATGCTGTAGCTCAACCCCCTCTGCCCTGACAAAAGCGTAAAGCGCCCCAACCTGGTAGAGAATGTAGTTTCTTGCCTCCTCCGGTGAAAGTTTCATGTACCTTCTCCCGAAGCCGAGCAAATCTGGATAGCCGGGGTGTGCACCAACGGCAACGCCGTTCTCCTTTGCGAGCCTCACGGTTCTCCTCATAACCAGTGGGTCTCCGGCATGCCAGCCGGTTGCGACGTTCGCCGAGCTTATGAACTTCATTACCTCCTCATCGAGGCCAAGTTTATACCTCCCAAAGCTCTCCCCCAAATCGGAGTTGAGGTCGACTTTCATTGTCATCACCAAATTCACCAAATAAAGGTTTGTGAATTTACATTTTTAAAATTTCCTTTATATTGATAAATTCGCAATTAAAATCAGATTTTTGATTAGAACTAATAGCAAAATTCAATTTTAAATTTAGTTTTTGTGAATTTTTCTTTGGTGTATTGATAATAGAGTACTAAAACCAAAAACTATTTATTATTTGAAATCAACGTTTACAAATGAAAAAACTCTCGGAGGCATGACAATGCCTGCGTCGATAATCTTTTTGTGGTTTGGAGTGCCTATTATATACGTCCTTCTGGCACTAGCGTACTTCTATCTCAGCAAAGATGAGGAGGGAGTTTGAATGGATATAGTGGTGGTTTCTTTTGTATTGTATCTTGTTGCAATGATTGCAGTGGGTATACTAACGTACAGAATAGGCAGTGAATCTATTGAGGGATATTTCCTTGGAAAGAGGCGTTTCGGCCCGTTTACAATAGCCCTAACTCATCAGGCAACTGCCATGAGTGGATACATGTTCCAAGGAATGCCTGGGAAAGGATATAGCCTTGGTTTTGGAAGCGTTTGGGTCCCAATGACAAGTGCGGGGGGGCCGTTGATAAACTTCACGGTTCTAGGGAAAAGACTAAGGCGTTTCACGGAAAAAGTTGGTGCAATAACGATTCCGGACTTTCTTGAAGCCAGATACTACGACAAGAGTCACGTCGTCAGGATAATTGCGGTTGTTATAATATTCATATTCCTGACTGCATATACAGCAGCTCAGACAGTTGCCATGGGAAGGACACTTCAGTTCCTTACGGGAATAGACTACAAGTGGGGTGCAATAATAGGTGCTTTAACCGTTCTGATATACGTCCTCCTCGGTGGTTTTGCAGCCGCGGTTTATACTGATGTTATACAGGCAATACTGATGTTTATAGGTGCAGTCGTAGTCCCCGCCCTTGCAATAACCAAAATAGGTGGACTCTCCACTATGTATGACAAGCTGTACACCATAGATCCCAAACTAACTAGCGTATGGGTAGCCCCAATAACCTTACTGGGCTTTCTTTCAATTGGGTATCTTGGTTATCTTGGACAACCCCAACTCCATGTACGGTTTATGGCAATTAAGGATTCGAAGATGCTGAAGTATTCTTTGGTTGCAGCGGTTGTATGGGCCGTTATAGCCCTCTATGGCGTAACACTTGGCGGTGTTGCTGCGCGAGTTCTTCTTCCTGGGATAAAGCCCGAACTATCCCTCATGGCGCTCACCAAAGAAATGCTGCCCCCAGTTTTTGCAGGAATACTTATAGCCGCCATGGCAGCTGCTATAATGTCCAGTGCAAACTCCTATCTCCTCGTCGTTGCATCGGCTTTGGCGAGGGATATATACAATAAGCTCATAAATCCGGATGCAGACCAAAATAAGCTTGTGTGGATAAGTAGGATTTCCGTTCTTGTTGTCAGCTTACTCTCAATATACCTTGCCCTCGGTGCAACGGAGACTGTTTTCAAGCTTGTCCTTTACGCATGGGCTGGGCTTGCATGTTCCTTTGGGCCGGTTGTCATTTTCGGCCTCTACTGGAAAAGAACCACTAAGGAAGGGGCTATTGCTGGAATGATAGTAGGTGCTGTGACTGTTATACTATGGAAACAGCTCGGACTTAGCTGGCATCCTTGGTATGAAATGATACCTGGCTTTGTCTTTGCAAGTATTGCAATAGTTGTTATCAGCCTACTCACTAAGGCTCCTCCACAAGAAATTCAGGAGATAGTTGACTACGCAGCAGGTAAGAAGATAATCGTTAGAGGAGGCTCTGCAACTCCTGAACTAAAGATGCTGGCTGGTATTGTTGATGAGTTATTCTGACCTTTCAATTTTCTGAACTTCTATTTCATCTCCTGTTATACTGTCCATGAGGTAGTAACTTTTACCCTTCTTCTTTGCCCAAAACAGCTTGTACGCAAGGTGTTTTCTTGAGAGGCTGTATGAAAACTTCAAATATGCGAATTTTCTGAAAAGAAACGTCTCAACTTTGTCCCGGGCTATTTCAAGAGCCTTCTCTTCACTTATGGAAGGATCGAGCACTTTTTCCTCTGTTTTTATTTCCTCAAGCTCAGGGAAGGAATCTGCAAGGTATGAACGTCCGCTTATGCCATCAACGACTATTGTAATTTTCCCAATGATATCTCCAAAGATTCTTCGCTCGACAACGTAATCAAAAAGATAAAGCCAAGTAGGATAGTATATCTCTTTAACCTCCTCCTTGTTTTCTGGGATGTATAATGGTTTAATTCTTGTAACCAAAGTATCACCCCAAGGTTTTTGAATGAATGTCCTAAAATAACTTATCATGTTTGTAATAGACACAGCTATATTCATACAGGGTGTAGATGTTGAAGGCGTAACCACGCCAAAGGTCGTTGAGGAGGTAAAGGACCCCGAATCAAAGCTTTTCCTGGAAGGATTAATCAGCGCGGGCAAGGTTAGGGTTTTAGCCCCGTCGCGAAAGGGTATCGAGGCCGTTAAAGACGCCGCGAGGAAAACGGGCGAGCTAAACGAACTGAGCGAGGCCGATGTTGAGGTTCTCGCGCTGGCCTACGAGCTCAAAGGAATACTCCTCACCGACGACTACAACCTCCAGAATATAGCAAAAACACTTGGAATAGAGTTCAGAACACTAAAGCGGGGCATAAAAAGGGTAATCCGGTGGAGCTACGTCTGCATAGGATGTGGGAAGCGCTTTAAAGAGATGCCTCCAGAAGGAATCTGTCCCGACTGCGGAAGCCAAGTAAGGCTTATACCCAAAAGAAGGAGACGTCAAAGGCGCAAGTAGGGAATCACCTCGTCGTAAACCTCGCTCCAGTCAACAACGCCTACCCTCCTCTTAACACCCTTCTGAATCAGCTCGATGATTTCATCAACGACTTCCTCGGGAGTTTTTCCCGTCGTGTTGACCTCAATAACGTTCCCGTTCTCCTCGAGGGCCTCAACAAGGATTACATCAACGAGCTCGGCCTCAACGTTCTCCCCAATTTTCTCCTTTGAATAACCTCTAGCCTTCAACCTCTCGCCTACAAGCTTTGGATGGGCGCGCAGAACCACCACAAGGTCGGCTTTAAGGAAGTGGCTCAAGTGACCGTCAACGACAACGTTTTTTCCTGCAAAATCCCTCTCGAAGTTATAGACCAGCTCATCAACCTCAACCTCCAGCTCATCACCCTTCATCTCACCAATGCCCTTCTCCATAGCGTAGTCCCTGAGATTTACGTATTCATAGCCGAGCCTTTGAGCCAAGAGCTTCGAGACCGTAGTCTTCCCGACTCCAGGGGTTCCGGTTACCGCTATTATCATGCCAATCCCCGGAACTCTTACGCTAATCTTTTAAAAAGCCTGCTCCAACATCGGGGCATGTATGAGTTTACCGAGGACTTCAAGCTGAGGAAGATAACGAAGTATGAGCTCGATGGCGTTGATGAGAGGGAAGATTTGGTCGTTATTCCACCCTCAAGTAAAGCCGGCCCCTGCGGGAGCTTCTGCCTCTTCTGCTACCTCCGCCAGAACCCGCCGGAGATGATTTATAGGGTTTCCTTTCACGATACCCTCAACGACCCAGAACTTGAGAACAGAATCGCCTACGTGAGCAAACACTACCCAGAGCTCTGGGTTCGGGTTACAGACACGGCCGGAAACGTCGGGCTCGATGAGAGGAGGATTGAGAACCTCCAAAAAGCGGGTCTCGACGAGATACAGATTTCAGTTCACACGACGAAGAAGGAAAAGCGGATTGCTCTCATGAGGAGCCCCCTCGCCGGTAAGCTTATAGACATTCTCCCCCTCGTCGCCAAGACCTTCCGAGTCATAGCGGACATAATCCTCACACCGGGCTACAACGTGGACGACATCGGGGAAATAATAGAGGATTTAGCCTCGATGAAGGTTGCTGAAGTAAGGCTCTTCCCAGTCGGCGTAACGAGGTACAACAGAGACGTCAGGCCATTAACAAGGGAAGAACTCGTTTTCGTCAAGGAGACTGCACTCGAAGCTGGGAAGGAAACGGGAATAAAGGTCGTGATTCCGCCGATTTTCAAGGCCCTCCTTGGCGAGCTGAGACTCGAAGTTGGGCCCTTTGAGATAGAGCCGGCCATAAAAACTTACATCCTCACTGGCGAACTGGCCTACCCCGAGCTGAGGAGGATATTTCCAAAGATTCCTGTCATCGCTGTTAAAAACGAGTTCTTCGGTGGGAACATCGGAACCGCCGGACTGCTTACGGGTAGAGACGTGTTGAGAGCAGTTAGGAAACTTCCGGAAGTTGAACTCGGTCTTATTCTCCTTCCAGAGCTGATGTTCTACGGCGACAGAACGCTCGACGGCTACACTAGAGAAGAGCTAATTTCGAGAATCCTCGTGGAGAAGGGCTACATAGTCGAGAGCGCCCTTGAGCCCGATGAGATACCAAAAATATTGGAAAACGTAGGGGCAGTTTAGCTGTAGACGTCAACGACTATCCTGTAGGGGTTCTCAAGCGTGAAGTCTTTGTAGCCCTGATATGGATGACCAAGTGCCAGAACAACGTAGACAGTTCCCTCATACTCCGTTGCGTAAATGTAGGGCACACTTGAGGAGCCCGTTTCGGTATACTGCCACGTTCCATCGGAATTCCAGCCCAGGTCAGCGAGCGTTGCGTTTAGAACCTCAATGACGATGTAATAGCCGTAGTAGTAATAGAACGTCTCATACCCTGTACTCTGGCTTACGTCAAGCACAACTCTGAAGTAGTCTCCGTGGTCGGCGAACCTTATACCCGTCACGGTCGGCAACGGGTCGTGGACTGGAACGCCAAAGTACCTTTGGACTCCATGGAGAATCGCGTAGGCATAGCGCCACTGATAGTTTTCGTCGGTTATTACCCCAACGTCATAGGTGTTTGTCACAAAACCTGTCTCGATGAGGATTGCCGGCATTGAGGTATATTTGAGAACGTAAAAGCCAGCTTCTTTAACGCCCCTGTTCTTAAGGGGTATATCCTTGGCGATTTCTTCATCAACGTAGGTTGCCAGCTCGTTCCCCTTTGTTGAACCGTAGTAGTGATACACCTCAAACCCACTTGCAGAGGAGTCACTGGCCGCGTTGGCGTGTATGCTGATAAATATGTCGCAGTTGTTTGAGTTAGCTATTTTGACTCTATCCGATAGTGAAACGTAGTAATCGCCGTCCCTTGTTAGGACGACCTTTGCTCCGTCCTCTTCAAAGAGCTTTGCAACCTTGAGGGCTATTGCAAGGTTAATGTTCTTCTCCTCAACGCCATTGGCCACTGCTCCCGGGTCACTGCCCCCATGTCCTGCGTCGACACAAATAGTATACCCACTCAGGTCCGTCTGGACTGCACCAACATAACTTGCACTGAAAATCGGCACAGCGGAGAGCAGGAGGAATATTAGCAGGAGACTAGACCTCCTCATAAGGGGCACCTCCGTTGGTTAATGCCAAGAGAAGGGCATTCTTGTTTATAAGTTTTTTCAAAAGTTGTTGATTGTCCAACGCCCCGGACGGGCTCGGCGCTCATAGGGTATATCATCGCCTTCGCTCATCCCGTCTTGGATTCCTCACGGCCCGTCCGGGACGGCGTCAGGGCCAGTCCTCGTCATCAACATCAGTGCAATTCGCTGTCATCATCCGCGTTTTAGCCTTGGAGGTAGTAGGATATAAGCTTTCTCAGTTCAGGATTCCTGTTCGGGGAGAGCCTAAGGAAGCGCCTCAGCTGGTTGTTTTCGGCTATTAAACCCGAGAGTTCAATTGCTAAGATTTTGTTGTCCTCGCTAACTCCATAGGCCTTGTATCTAAGCGGGGCGTACTCCATTTCAAGTTTCCAGACTTTTCTTTCGAGCTCCTCTACTTTTTCCTCAAGTTTTTCGAGGTCTCCCCTGGGTTTTTTGAACTCCCCATTCAGCGCAATCTCAACGACTCTCTCTGGGGAAACTCCGTAACGCCTGGCAAGTTCTTCAATCCTTTTCCACAGACTCTCATCCAGCTCAACCTCGATTTTTCCAAAGCCCCTATCGGGTTTGATAAGGAGCTTCATTTCGTCCACGCTCCATGAACGGCTCGTTCACGATTTATGAACTCCTTTTTCCTTTAGCTTTGCCCTGAGCTTCTCGTTTTCCTTTCTCAGCTTCTCCTTTTCAGCCATCATCAACTCCCCGTCCCTTAGAGCCTTTTCATAGAACTCCCTGAGCTCTTCAATCTCGGAACTCATCTTTTCCAGCTTCCCCTCAAGTTTTGCAATTTTTTCGCGGAGAAACTCCTCCCTCTCGGCCTCCAGAGTTTCCTCGGCCTTTGGAAGGTTTTCTTCGATAAGCGAAACTATATTCTTGTTTTTAATATTCTTGAATTTTTCCCTGTCAATCATTATGATAACACTACTCATCTTTTTCTCCGCTCCATCTCGGTCTTTCGGTCATAGCAGAGGATGTAAAAGGCCAAAAGTCCCTTCCACTCCCCGTAGGGTCCTATAATCTCCCGAACGTCCTTCTCTTTGACTTCCTTTAGGCGCTTTCCGAAAATCTTTGCTATCCCTCTCCTGAGACCAAGGTCTCCAGCTGGATAAACGTTTTTTCTCAATCCATAAGCCAGAAACAGCTCCGCGGTCCACTTTCCTACCCCTCTGAATCTGGTAAGGTATCTGATTGCCCTATCTATTCCCCAGTCCCAGAGTTCGAGGTTCAGCTTTCCCTCAAGGTAAAGTTCCGTGAGGGACTTTATGTAGCCAGCGCGGTAACCGAGTCTTGCCTCCCTAAGCTTCTCCTCACCTAACTCATTAATTTTCTCCGCGGTGGGAAAGAGGTAAAGCTCCCTAACCGGTTCTCCTGCCAGCTTGACGAGGTTTCCAATCGTCCTCTGGGCGAAATCGAAGTTAACCTGCTGTTGGGCTATGACCTCGACGAGGGCCTGGTAGGGACTTGGGGAGGCAGGAGCACTCAGTCCATAAAATTCATCAACGAGAAACTCAAAGGGCGAATCGCTTATCTGGGCATAAAAGGAGTCCAAATCCATGTTCAGACCTAAGACGAAGCTTATTTTTTCTCTAGCCTCTTTTCTCTCAGCCCTGCTCCAGTCCTCGGGGAAATGAAAGTCCCCATCATAGGCGACTATCCCAGCTTTTCCGCTTTCCAGCCTGAGAGCCTGATAGAACGTCCCGTCCTTAAAGGTCCACGTGCCGTTTCGTATCATTTCCCGGCTCGTCTTTCCGAGGTCAATCCCAGCCATCGGTCCAGCCTCACGGGATTCCTCTTTATATCCCTTAGGGTCAGAACCCACAGCCTCCTTCCATCCGAGGCCCGTTTTATTTCAATCTCCCCCATCTCTTCGAGATAGAGCATTGCCTCTTTTACTGCCTCAGGTTTTAGGCCGAGCTTTTTGACTGTCTCCCAGAAGGGCTCTTTGTAGGAGAGCTTTGCAACTTCCCTTATGAGGTGGTTTGCAAGTTTATCCTTCTCACCATTTTTTTCAATGCGAAAGCGCTTGTAGGTTTTGACGAGCATGGTCGTGTTTAGTGGCTCCATGTATAAATTGCTTTCCTAACTCACGTTGGGGACAAAAGGCTTTTAACGTTTAAGTGGTATCTAGGATTGATGAGACTTATGAGGCGCGCCCTGCTGATAGTTCTGATTGCCCTGTTGCTTCTTCCCCCGGTATCTGCCCAGCGGGAGGCTCAGAAAGTTGTCTACGTTGGCAAGATAGACGGGACGATTACCCAGTACACCGCGGACCAGTTCGCGAGTTACATAAAGACCGCCGAGGAACACAACGCCGAGGCGCTCATAATAGAGTTAAACACCCCAGGTGGCCAGGGAGATGCCATGATGAGAATAGTCTCGCTAATCCAGAACTCAACCGTTCCGGTTATAATCTACGTTTATCCCAGGGGGGCCATAGCCGCTTCTGCCGGCACCTACATAGCGATGGCTTCTCATCTGATAGCGATGGCCCCCGGGACGAGCATAGGGGCCTGTGAGCCGATACTCGGCTACGCCGCCAACGGCAGTATAATACGCGCTCCCGCGAAAATCAGAAACTTTTACACCGCCTACATGCGTTCTCTGGCCGAGGAAAGCGGAAGGAACGTTACAGCCGCTGAGAAGTTCGTCATGGAGGACTTGAGCCTAACCCCTGAGGAGGCCTTAAAAGCCCATGTTATAGAGGTTATCGCGGACAGCGTTCCTGACCTTCTCAGGAAGGCTAACGGCATGAGGACGAAGGTTCCCGTTGCAGGAAAAGGTTACATCACCTTCAATTTCACCAACGTTAAGGTCGAGGAACTGAGCCCCTCTCTTAGCTACAGGATAGTCACGTTCCTCGCGAATCCAGCTGTTTCGTACCTCCTCTTCGTCGTCGGAATGCTCGGACTCGTCTTCGGATTCCTGACACCTGGATGGCACGTCCCTGAAACCCTAGGGGCGATACTCCTCGTTCTGGGTGTAATAGGCATGGGTTACTTCGGCTACAACGATGCCGGCCTTGTCCTCGTAATCCTCGGAATGATTTTCTTCATAGCGGAGGCACTAACTCCGACCTTCGGTCTTTTCACAATCGCCGGACTGGTCAGCTTTGTTTTGGGAGGGCTACTGCTCTTTGGCAAAGGAGGGGGTGTTTACCTCGTGAACTCATCAACCTTCGAAACCCTCAGGATTGCCATAATAGTCACGGGTATTCTACTGGCGCTGTTCTTCCTCTTCGGAATGGCGGCAGTAGTTAGAGCCCACCGCAGAAAGCCTGAAACGGGAAAGGAAGAACTCATCGGAGAGATTGGAAAGGTCGTTGAAGACCTAACTCCAGAAGGGGTCATAAAGGTTCGCGGGGAACTCTGGAAGGCCATCTCGAAGGATGGCTCGACAATCAAAGCCGGGGAGCGCGTTCGCGTTGTTGAGATGAGGGGATTGACGCTCGTCGTTGAAAAGGTTAGGGGTGGTAATTGATGGCGGTTGGGACGATAGTTTTGGGAATCGTCTTGCTTTTTGTTTTGATTATACTGGCCAGTGCCATAAAGATAGTCAAGGAATATGAGAGAGCCGTTATCTTCCGTCTCGGTAGGGTCGTTGGAGCAAGGGGCCCGGGTCTGTTCTTCATAATCCCGATTTTTGAAAAGGCCGTTATAGTTGACCTCCGTACTAGAGTCCTCGATGTCCCGGTTCAGGAGACCATAACCAAGGACAACGTTCCAGTCCGAGTCAATGCCGTTGTTTACTTCCGCGTTGTTGACCCAGTTAAGGCCGTAACTCAGGTCAGCAACTACATAATGGCCACCAGCCAGATAGCTCAGACAACATTGAGGAGTGTCATAGGTCAGGCTCACCTTGACGAGCTCCTGAGTGAGAGGGAGAAGCTCAACCTCCAGCTCCAGAAAATTATTGACGAGGCAACTGACCCGTGGGGAATAAAGGTCACAACCGTGGAGATAAAAGACGTCGAGTTGCCGGCGGGAATGCAGAGGGCCATGGCAAAGCAGGCCGAGGCCGAGAGGGAGAGGCGCGCTAGGATTCTCCTTGCTGAAGCGGAGAGGCAGGCCGCCGAGAAGCTCCGTGAGGCCGCTGAAATAATCAGCGAGCACCCGATGGCACTCCAGTTGAGAACGCTCCAGACCATCAGCGACGTCGCCAGCGACAAGAGCAACGTCATCGTTCTACCACTCCCAATGGAGATGCTGAAACTCTTCCAGGCCGTGGGGGACGCCGCGAGAACCTACACGACTACTAAGAAGATAGAAGAGAAGGAGAAAACCGAATGAACACTTCTGGCGATTACTTTCTTTTTATTTCTACCGCAAAAGCTAAAAGCATTTGTTTCTTAAGCGATAATCGCAATATACAGTAGGCCTTAAATTAGTGCATACCTATCATGATTTTACCGGAGGTGTCGGCTTTGGAAGGGCGTTCCATAGTTTTTGCATCTGGAAAGGGTGGAACGGGTAAAACCACAACCGTTGCAAACCTCGGTGTTGCATTAGCCCAGTTCGGCAAGGAAGTGATTCTCCTCGATGCTGATTTGACGATGGCCAACCTCAGCCTCGTCCTCGGAATGGAAGACATACCCATTACGCTTCACGACGTCCTCGCAAGGGAGGCCGACCTCAAGGACGCCATCTACGAGGGGCCGGCTGGAGTCAAAGTCATCCCGGGTGGACTTAGCCTTGAGAAGGTCAAGAAGGCCAAGCCCGAGAGGCTCAGGGAGCTCATGAGGGAGATAAGCCAGATGGCTGACTTCGTCCTCATAGATGCCCCCGCTGGACTTGAGATGACCTCAGTTACGGCCCTACTCATCGGTAAGGAGCTCATAATCGTTACCAACCCGGAGATTTCTGCTATCACGGACTCTCTCAAGACGAAGCTCATAGCAGAAAAGCTCGGAACCCTTCCTCTTGGAGCGGTCCTCAACAGGGTCACCAACGAGAAGACCGAGCTGACGAAGGAGGAAATCGAGGCCATCCTCGAGGTTCCTGTTCTGGCCATGATTCCGGAGGACCCCGAGGTAAAAAGAGCGAGTGCCTACGGTGTGCCACTCGTCATCAAGAACCCGACCAGCCCGGCCGCCATAGCAATCAAACAGCTCGCGGCCAAACTTGCGGGAATCAAGTGGAAGCCGCCCGAACCGGAGAGCCCGATTAAGAGGGTCTTCAAAGCCATATTTGGAGGGAAGAAGTGATGGCGGAGGTCATCCTATACGGGCTGGTTGTAATCCTCCTTGTTTTGGTCATCATACTGACAATCCTCTACGTTTCAGCGAAGAACAACCCCTACTACGTCGTTTACGACGAAGAGACGAAGACCGCTCTGAAGAGGCGTGTTATGAATCTCAAGGAGGAGCTGGAGGGCGAGCTGGAACAGTTCGATGTGGACGACTGGGAGAGGACCCTCGAGGAGTCAATAGACGAGGAAGTCAGAAACCTTTAAGCCTTCTTTTACCTTCTGTTACTAAACCTTTCCTGGCCGTTAAATTTTAAAACCTCCATAGTACTCCCTATTCTGGAGGTGGGGGGCGATGAGGGCCAAGTTAGGCTATATGGACAAACTCGTGGAAATAACCGAAAACGAGGTTCTGGTATTCGATGGGAGGCTCCACACCGCCCCCCTTGAGGAAGTTATAAGACACTATCTATCCGGCTCGGGTGTCCTTCCCCCGGCGATAAGGAGCGTCAGTAACGACGTTGTGAGACTCCTCCTAAGGACAGGTGAGCTCGAAACGATAATACAATCGAAGGTTCAGTACGGTGAGAGTCTCTCGGACTGATTCTACAAATCCCTGACGATTGTGGTTTTTTATACTTCTTTTTTAGTCCTCCCTTTCTCGAAAACATTTAAGTAAGTCTTCGGTGAAATACTAAATTCACGGAGGTGAAAAGATGAGGGCAAAGGTCAGGATTCTCGACTTCTACAGCGGTAGGTACTCGGTTCTCATAAACGAGGAAGATGCAAGAGAAGCGAAACTCCACCCCGACGACCTCGTGAAGCTCGAGGCAGGTAAGAAAACAGTTTATGGAAGCGTTGTGATAAGCAACTTAGTTGGTAAAGGTGAGGTTGGTGTTAGCAGGGACGTCCTTGAACTCCACAGCTTCTCCGAAGGGGAGACAGTTGCCGTTATCCCTGCCGGAACACCGGAGAGCGTCCGCTACATAAAGAAGAAGATGCACGGTGAAAAGCTGAGAAAGGTCGAGATTGAGGCGATAGTGAGGGACATCGTTGACAGGAAGCTCAGGGACATTGAGATTAGTGCTTTTGTGACATCCCTTGAGATAAACGGCCTCGACATGGACGAGATAGCGGCTTTAACAATAGCGATGGCAGAGACAGGTGACATGCTCGACATTGACAGGAAGCCCATAATGGACGTCCACAGCATTGGCGGTGTTCCTGGAAATAAGACCAACATCCTCGTCGTCCCGATAGTGGCCGCCGCTGGTCTTACAATACCGAAGACCAGTTCAAGGGCTATAACAAGCGCCGCCGGAACGGCCGACGTTGTTGAGGTCTTCGCCAACGTCAGCTTTACGCTCGACGAAATCAAGAGGATAGTGGAGAAGGTGGGGGCATGCCTCGTCTGGGGAGGTGCTTTGAACCTCGCTCCCGCTGACGACATCACCATCAAGGCGGAGCGCGCTTTAAGCGTTGACCCGACCGGTTTAATGCTCGCGAGCATAATGTCAAAGAAGTACGCCATGGGAAGCCAGTACGTGCTCATTGACATCCCAACGGGGAAGGGCGTAAAGGTTGAGACCGTTGACCAGGCGAGGGCTTTGGCAAGAGACTTCATAGAGCTCGGCAAGAGGCTCGGCCAGTACGTTGAGGTTGCCATAACCTATGGTGGCCAGCCGATAGGCCACACCGTTGGTCCCGCCCTCGAAGCTAGAGAAGCCCTTTCCGCCCTCATGACCGGCAAAGGCCCCGGAAGCCTCATAGAGAAGGCCACCGGCCTGGCTGGAATCCTCCTTGAGATGGGCGGCGTCGCTCCGGCGGGAATGGGTAAGAAGATGGCCAAGGAAATCCTTGAGAGCGGAAAGGCCTGGGAGAAGATGAAGGAAATCATCGAGGCCCAGGGCGGAGACCCGAACATCAAGCCCGAGGAGATACCGATTGGTGACAAGACCTACACCTTCACCGCCCCGACGAGCGGTTACGTGACGGCGATAGACAACAGGGCGATAACGGCGATAGCGAGGGCCGCAGGAGCGCCGGAAGACAAAGGTGCTGGGATAGAGCTCTATGTTAAGGTGGGCGAGAAGGTCAAGGAGGGCGACCCGCTCTTCACGATTCACGCGGAGCACGAGGCGAGGCTCGACCAGGCCATAGTCCTTGCGAGGAGAACGGAGCCAATAAGAATAGAGGGGATGGTCCTCCAGCGAATCGGGAACATCTGAGGTCTTTACCCTTTTAGTTTTTCCAGCTCCTTCAGGAACTCTTCCCTTGTCAGGCATTTTTCGTTCCTTTTGAGTTTCACCGCCGCAACCTTGTAGTTGCCCCTGCCAATGAACCTGCAGATTTTTTCAGGGTCATCAACGAGCCTCGCAACCGCATAGGTTATACCATCTCTCTCGATGTAGTCTATGACCGTGTCCCGGAAGCCCGTAAAGATAACGACGCACTTCCTGTTCGGGTTGAAGGGTTTTAAGTCCTCGTCAATCGGGGGAAGCCTCTTGACGATACATCCCTCGGGAAAGTCATGGGCCTTAACGCGCCTTACCAGTTCCGGCATCTCGCCGGTTTTCTCGAACCTCTCCAGTTCCTCTCTTGAGATTTCAACGGGTTTCGGGGAGTAGCAGAGGAACTCCTCGTCGTGGAACATTATGTAGGTCCCATCCTTGAGGAACATGAAGGCTATTCTCTCCCTTGGAAGGTCAAAGATATAACCGGATTTGCTCTTCTTTACTTCATACACGGCGCTCACCGATTGTCGCTTGAGGGGTGTCATTTATAACCATTACTGGTCATTCTTGTTTAATCTTTTCCACGACATGGATGTCCTCTATCCTCGTCACTGGATACTGGCCGTTTTCATCCTTCTCAACGGCTTTAACCATGTCCCATATCGTAAGGAGCGCTACGCTAACGCCCGTGAGGGCCTCCATCTCAACACCTGTCTTATAAACCGCGCGAACCTCGCAGGTGGCCTCTATGTAGTTTTCGCCGAACTCGAAGGTTATGTCCACACCGGTCAGAGGTATCGGGTGGCACAGGGGGATAAGCTCTGGTGTCTTCTTCACCGCCAGAATTCCCGCTATCTGTGCCGTCGCTATCACGTTGCCCTTCTTCGTTTTTCCGGCCTTTATGAGCTCGATAGTTTCCGGCCGGAGGTAGATTCGGCCCTTCGCTACGGCCTTCCTGAAAACCTCCCTCTTGTGTCCTACTTCAACCATTTTAACGCCTTTCTCGTCAACGTGGGTTAGCTCGCCCATTCAAAACCCTCCAGAATAAGAGAATGAAGAAATCATCCCTTCGCAACACCCATGGGCTTCATCCTAGCCACTAGCTTCGCTATCCCTGCTTGGTGGACGACGCTAACGACGTTGTCCACACTCTTATACGCTCCAGGAGCCTCTTCAGCCACTACCCTGAGCGACGCCGCGCGGACGTAGATACCCCTCTTCAACAGCTCGTTTCTAAGTTTGTCGCCACGGTATTGCCTCGTTGCGGCCTTCCTGCTCAGCAATCTACCGGCGCCGTGACAGCTTGAACCGAACGTTTCTCTCATAGACCCCTCGGCTCCCGCTAAGACATAGCTGGCTGTTCCCATCGAGCCCGGAATAAGGACAGGTTGGCCGACGTCGCGGTACGCTTTGGGCACGTCCGGGTGTCCTGCAGGGAATGCCCTTGTGGCCCCCTTCCTGTGGACGACGACAGTAACTTTCCTTCCATCGACCTCGTGCTCCTCGACCTTCGCTATGTTGTGTGCTACATCGTAGACGATGCCCATTTCCATGTCTTCGGCTTTTCTCTTGAAGACTTCCTCAAAGCTCTCCCTGACCCAGTGGGTTATCATCTGCCTGTTGGCCCAAGCGAAGTTTGCCGCGGCCTTCATAGCTGAGAAGTATCTCTGCCCCTCCTCGCTCTGGAAGGGAACGCTCACCAATTCCCTGTCGGGCCAGGGAATGCCGTACTTCCTGTTGGCCTTCTCCATTATCCTGAGGTAGTCGCTCGCAACCTGGTGGCCGAGACCCCTTGAACCTGTGTGAACCATCACAACGACCTGTCCCTCGAAGAGGCCGTAGGCCTTTGCTATCTCCTCGTCGAATATCTTGTCAACTACCTGAACCTCAAGGAAGTGGTTTCCCGAGCCGAGAGAACCAAGCTGTGGAGCGCCCCTTTGCTTCGCCTTCTGGCTGACCGCCTCAGGGTCTGCCCCTTCCATCCTGCCGCCTTCCTCGAGGTGCTCCAAATCCTCTTTCCAGCCGTAGCCGTTGTCAACGGCCCATTTGGCACCGTCAGCTAAGACATCATCCAACTGCGTCCAGTGGAGCCTTACTCTACCCTTGCTTCCCAGGCCAGAGGGCACGTTCTTGAAGAGCGTGTCGACGAGCTCCTTGATGCGGGGCCTTACCTCATTCTCGGTGAGGTTCGTTCTGATGAGGCGGACGCCGCAGTTGTGGACGACGACGCCGTTGGCTATGAAGTTGTGGGCCTCGTGGTAAACGCCGACGTCGTAGAATTTGGTGTAGCTTGGCCTGACCCTCTCGACTTTTACCACCCTCTCCGCGACGAAGCCGCCTTCATAACCTCTCTCCCTGGCGAACTCCTCAAAGGTCGGGAAGTCCTTCGGAACCCTCGTCTCTCTGTAGCCTTCGTAGATACTCCTCTCGACGAAGCGCCTGTTTACAACGTCTTTAACGGCCTCATGGGCCTCCTTTACACTCCCCGTCCTCTCATAGACTTCCCTCGCCTTTTCGACGGCCCACCTGCGCTCCTCCCTAACGCGCTCCTTGAGCTTGATGTAGGCAGCCGCGATGAGGCCTTTGGCCTTCTTTTCGAGGTCGTACTCGTAGTTTATCCTCTCGACGAAGGTTCTGATGCTGTCCTCTCCTACTATCGAGAGCCTGTAGGTTACGCCTTTCTTCGACTTGACCTTGTAGAGGGTCGTCTTTATGTCGAACTCCGCGAGGAGCTTTGCAACGTCGTCTAAAAACTCGGCAAGGTTTTCAGCAAGTTCCTCGCTCTTCGACTGGGTAAGGTTTATCGGGAGCGGCGTGTTGCCCTTGAACTCGACTATGCTTCCGTCTGCCGCGAAGAGTCCAGCTAAGAAGTTTCTCTTGACCCAAAGCGGAGCCTCCATTATCCACTCTGGAACGCGGTAGGCTTTCTCCGTTTTCTTGCCCCTTGGCATGCCGAGTTTCTCAAGTAGGAGAGCGAAGCTCCTTGAGGCAACCCTCAGCTCCGCAGAGACGCTCTTTCCTTCGTAGTAGCCGCTGGTTGTTTCGATGCTGTAGTCCCTCTCGCGGACGTAGAGGTTGGCACTTAT
>NZ_WAKV01000084.1 GCF_015523185.1 Thermococcus sp. | reverse complement strand
TGCTGGTTGACAGCCTTGGAGACATCGTCATCACCAACGACGGAGCCACAATCCTCGACGAGATGGACATACAGCATCCTGCTGCTAAGATGATGGTTGAGGTTGCTAAAACCCAGGACAAAGAAGCTGGTGATGGAACCACTACTGCCGTTGTCATCGCCGGCGAGCTTCTCAAGAAGGCTGAAGAGCTTCTCGACCAGAACATCCACCCCAGCATAATAGTTAAGGGCTACACGATGGCCGCCGAAAAGGCCCAGGAGATACTCGACAAGATAGCTATCAAAGTCAACCCGGACGATGAGGAGACGCTCCTCAAGATAGCAAGCACCTCAATCACCGGAAAGAGCGCCGAGGCCCACCGCGAACTTCTGGCCAAGCTGGCAGTGGAAGCTGTAAAGCAGGTTGCCGAGAAGGAGGACGGAAAGTACAGGATTGACATAGACAACATCAAGATTGAGAAGAAGCCCGGCGAGAGCGTTGACGAGAGCGAGCTCATAAGGGGTGTTGTCATAGACAAGGAAGTCGTCCATCCGAGGATGCCGAAGAGGGTTGAGGGAGCTAAGATAGCACTCATTGGAGATGCCCTTGAGGTCAAGAAGACCGAGACTGATGCAAAGATTAACATAACAAGCCCGGACCAGCTCTTCGACTTTATCGAGCAGGAGGAGAGGATGCTCAAGGAGATGGTCGAGGCCATAGCCAAGACCGGAGCCAACGTTGTCTTCGTCCAGAAGGGCATTGACGATTTGGCTCAGCACTATCTCGCTAAGTACGGCATAATGGCCGTGAGAAGGGTCAAGAAGAGCGACATGGAGAAGCTGGCTAAAGCCACGGGAGCTAAGATAGTCACCAACGTTAAGGACCTTACCAGCGAAGACCTCGGTGAAGCCGAGCTCGTCGAGCAGAGGAAGGTTGCTGGAGAGAACATGATTTTCGTCGAGGGCTGCAAGAACCCGAAGGCTGTGACGATACTCATCCGTGGTGGGACCGAGCACGTCGTTGACGAAGTCGAGCGTGCTCTGGAAGACGCTATCAAGGTCGTTAAGGACGTGATGGAGGACGGTGCAATCCTTCCAGCCGGCGGTGCCCCGGAGATTGAGCTGAGCATAAGGCTCGACGAGTACGCCAAGCAGGTTGGAGGAAAGGAAGCACTGGCAATAGAGGCCTTCGCCGAGGCCCTCAAGATAATCCCGAAGACCCTCGCTGAGAACGCTGGTCTTGACCCCGTTGACATAATGGTCAAGGTCATCAGCGAGCACAAGAACAAGGGCCTTGGAATAGGCATTGACGTCTTTGAGGGCAAGCCCGCCGACATGCTCGAGAAGGGCATTATTGCCCCTCTCCGCGTTCCGAAGCAGGCTATCAAGAGCGCCAGCGAGGCGGCAATAATGATACTTAGAATCGACGACGTCATCGCTGCCAAGCCCACAAAATCCGAAGGCGGTCAGGGCGGAGGAATGCCCGGCGGCATGGGCGGAATGGGTGGAATGGATATGGGAATGGGCATGTGATGCCCTTCTTTTCTACCCACTTCTGACCAAAAAGCTTTATTTTCTTCCATTGTATTCTTTCCCGGGGTGAGAGCATGGGGCTTGAGATGTGGCTCCGAACGGGACTGTTGATGGGAATCTTAACCGGACTGCTCATGGGTATAGGTTACCTCTTCGGCGGGCCCAATGTGGCCTTTGCCATGTTCCTGTTCGCGATGCTCTTCAACTTCATAACCTACTGGTACAGCGACAAAATCGTGTTGAGTTGGTACAACGCGAGGGTAGTTGACGAGATGGAGGCACCGGAGCTCTACGCAATAGTTCGAAAACTAGCGGAGAAAGCAGGACTCCCTATGCCGAGGATAGCCATAATCCCCAGTGAAACGCCAAATGCGTTCGCCACTGGGAGGAATCCAAAGCACGCCGTCGTTGCCGTAACCCAGGGGCTCCTCAGAATCCTTAACCGAGACGAGCTCGAGGGGGTTCTTGGCCACGAGCTGACCCATGTAAAGAACAGGGACATCCTGATAGGCACCGTAGCGGCGGCGATGGCCGGTGCCATAATTCAGCTCGCCTACTGGGCACGCTGGATAGCGATTTTTGGCTCTTATGACGACAGGGACGGCGACAACGTACTCGCGGCAATACTCGTGGCGATACTTGCTCCTATCGCGGCAATGCTGATTCAAGCTGCGATAAGCCGTTCAAGAGAGTTCTTGGCCGATGAGGGTGGTGCGAAGCTCAGTGGCAAGCCATGGGCTCTAGCGAGTGCACTCCTCAAGATAGAACAGGCCGTCCGTTACAGGCCGATGCGCGAAGGGAATCCTGCAACTGCCCACATGTTCATAGTCAATCCCTTCAGGGGGATGAGCATAGCCAACCTCTTCTCGACGCACCCGCCGACGGAGAAGAGAATCGAGAGGCTCAGGAAGATAGCGGAGGAAATGGGCTACGTGCCCAACTTCTGATTCCTCACTTTTCAAGAACATAGAAATACCGCTCAAGGCTTTTGTGAACCTTCTGGTAGTACTTCCCGACAAGCTTGAAGCCGACCTTTTCCGCCTCTTTTTCCCCGTCGAAGCTCGTTGGAAAGGCTATTGACAAGCGCCCACCCGGTTCAAGAACGGCGTTAATGCTCTCGAGCACCTCTCGGTAGAGTTCCTCCCTTCTTCTTCCTGCAAGTGTTGCCGATGTCCCGTAGGGCGGGTCTGTTGCTATTGCCTCGAATCTCTTATCGAAGAGCTCCTCAAGCCTCGTCGCGTCGCCGAGCTTAAGGACGTAGTCCCTTATTCCGTAGTGCCTGAGGTTCATCTCGGCCCCTTCGACCATCTCCGGCTTTATGTCCACGCCGTAGACCTTCAGGCCGATTAAACCCGCCTCTATAAGAATCCCGCCGGCTCCCATCATAGGGTCGAGGAGCTCTCTCCTTGCCTTCGTTAGGTTAACGAGGGCCCTTGAAATCCTCGGGTGTAGGGAAATTGGCCTGAAAAACGGTCTGTGATGGGCCTTTCTCCTCTCGAAGTCCTTGGGGTCAAAGAACTTCAGTCGTATCCCCGCATGGAGTTTCTCACCGCAGTAAACCCTAACGAGCGTGTCCGGTTTAGAGAGGTTCACCCTAAAGCCCTTTGCGTGTATAACTGCCCCAAGCTTCCTCGGAAGTTCAGTAACCTTGTGTCTGCAGTTGGCCATGGTCTCGGTATCCACCTTAAAGGTGCCCTCGATGGGCCACTCAACTTCCTTCGCTTTATCGAGGAGTTCCTCGATGGAGTCCGCTTCAACTAGGAGCTTTCCGTACTCGTGGGCGAGGCCAAGCCTGTTTAGAAAGGGAAAGGCCTTTTCATCGCCACTTACCTTCAGGAAAAGGTAGTCACTCCCCGCTATCTCTCCACCTCCGAGCTCAAGCATAGACCTAACTTCGTCAACGGCCATCTCCGGTAGGTTTCCAAGGATTTCCACGTAGAGCATGTTTTCTCCTTTCCGGGTGGGTTTTTAAGGGTTTCACAGCCTCTTCGATAGTATCCTTGACTTTTTCGTTGCGGCATCTACGGCCTTCATAACGGCCGTTCTTATTTTGCCTTCCTCAAGTTCAAAAACGCCGTCTATGGTAGTCCCTCCGGGGGTTATAACCCACTCCCTGACCTCAGCAGGGTGGGCTTTTGTTTCCATGAGAAGCTTTGCCGTTCCGAGGAGAGTCTGAAGTGAGGCCCTCTTTGCCAAGTCCCTCGGGAGACCAACGCGCAGGCCACCGTAGACCATGGCCTCAAGGAAAACTGTAACATAGGCCGGCCCGGAGCCACTTAGTCCAGTTATGGCATCCATATGCTCCTCGTCAATTCTCATGCAGTCACCGAAGGTTCTCAGGAGTCTTTCAACCGTTTCTATATCCTCTCCTTCGATGTCAGTTGAATAAGCCGTGAAGGATTCGCTAACTAGGATAGCTATGTTGGGCATGGCCCTGACGAACTTTGCATTGGCGAGTCTTTTCAGCTCTCTAAGTGATATTCCAGCAACGACCGAAATCACGAGTTTCTCTTCAACTAAGTCGGATACCTCCCCAAGAACCTCCCCGACCTTGTTGGGTTTCACCGCTATGAAGACCACATCCGCCTTTTCAACTGCTTTCCTGTTGTCGGGGATAACCTCTATCCCCATCTCCGTTAGTTCCTTTGCCTTTTCAACCCTTCTTCTCGTGGCTGTGACTTCATATCCGGCCTTTTTGAGGGCCTTTGCTATCGCACCCCCGATTGTTCCGGCACCTATAACGGCAATCCTCATCTCAACACCTCCAGCAGGTTTTCAATAAAAACCGAAACGTTCTCAACGTCCCTTCCGACCATAACGAAATCAAAATTCCCGTATTTTCTCCGGTAGTTCTCGATGAAGAGCTCATCGTTTAGTGTATCCCCCACGTAAACACCTTTCTCGCCCTTGACAAGCTCCCATAGAAGGTCAGGGTTAGGTTTCAGGCCGAGTTCTCTAGTTATGGCCTTCTCAAAGTGAAAGCCGAGGATTTTCTCAGCGAGCCTAAGTTCAAGTTCGTTCCTTCCGGTTACAACGCCGATTTTGGTCATTCTTCCGAGTTTCTCAAGGAGTTCGGGACTTATTAGGGGTTTTTCCCGTTTCCAGAGGCCGGGAAAATCAAAGAGCCTGCTAGGGTAGACGTCTCCGAGGTAAAATGTGTTGAAGACCCTCTCTATGCTTCCCCGGTGTATCTCGAAGCCGAACCTGTTCCTTACCCAGTCAATTCCCTCCCCGGCCGGGAACTTCTCCACGAGTTCCTCAACGTCTCCGGCGAGCGAGAAAAGGATTAGCGCCTCGCTCACCTTGAAGTCATCACCGAACGACCCCTTTGAGCGGAGCTTCCTTACCAGTCCAAGGTCTATCTTCCTCTCTACCCCAAACATTCGGAGGAAGTACTCTACTGTTAACTTTACGGCCGTGTCGTAGCTCTCGCTAACGTCTATGAGCGTGCCGTCGACGTCAAAAACGACCCACAACTCAACCACCCGTTATTTCCCCGACGGCCCTTAAGAAAGCCTCATTCTCCCATCTCCTCCCTATGGTCACCCTTATGTGTCTCTCCAGCCTACCTGAGAGCTTTCTGACGACGATTCCCTGCCTTAGAAGTTCCTCGTAGGCGTCCAGTTTGACCAGTAAAAAGTTCGCGTCGCTTGGGTAAGCCAAGTCGCCGAGCTTCTTCCTGACCCTCT
>NZ_WAKV01000083.1 GCF_015523185.1 Thermococcus sp. | reverse complement strand
TCATAACACCCATGATACTCGGCGTCCTCACGAGGGCTTACCTCATGGGCAAGCTCGGCCCGGAGGGCTTCCTGCGGATAAAGCCGGCCTTTCCGGCGGTATCGCTCCTCGGCATGTACACCATCGTCTTCCTCATCTTCATGGAGAAGGCGAAGCTCATAGCCAGCAAGCCGAGCATCGTTGGACTGGCCCTAATTCCGCTGGTCATCTACTATCTCACGGCACTGCTCTTCATGACCCTCGTTGACAGGGCCGCAGGGATTCCTTATAAAGATCACATGGCGATAACCTTCACCTCCGTTGGAAAGAACGAGGGAACGGCTATGGCGATAGCTTTAGCGGCGGGAACCGGCCTGATGGCAATCGCTCCAGCCGTTACTCCAATCGTTCAGATACCCTTCCTGGTCGGCTACGTCAAGGCCTGGAAGGCCATAGCCGGGCTATGGAAGTGTAAAGTAAGGGATGAGGAGGCCGTTCCTGGAGCGGCCTGATTTTTGCCATTTTTACCCTCTACTATTCTTGCTACTTCCCAGGTCAATGATGAGATACCCAGAAGGTGACGAAAATGGGGGTGCTCTTGATCCTTCCCCTAACGGACAGTGCAATAAAGCGAGTTGTCGGCACCGCAGGCCCCCCATTAGGTTGGCTTACCCCGCCTCAATGGTCAGGGAGGAACATGATGTCAAGATAATCGACGGCATAGCCGAGGATTTTGACGTTGTCACACTGTCTACTTCTGCATAGAGTCCGGCTCTCAGAAAACGCTGGACTTCATAGGAAAGGGCATAACCCCCAGAGCAGTCGTTTGATGCTATTAAAACGGCCAAAACGGCAGGACTCCAGGCGCTTGGCTCTTTCATAATAGGCTTTCCAGAGGAGACTAGAGGGGAGTTGAGACGACAATAAAGTTCGCCAAAAAAGTTGGCGTTGACTTCGCCCAGTTCACTATAGCCATCCCTTACCCAGGAACAAGCCTCTGGACCTATGCGATTCAGAACAACCTACTCCTAAAGAGAAACTGGAGAAAGTACACAACCATCGACCCGGTTATAAAGCTGAAGTACTTCGCCTCTGAGGGCATAGCAAAGATGCTGAGAAAGGCTTACATATCCTTCTACCTGAGGTCGAAGGTTCTCCTGAAAGACCTTCTAGAGAGGCACGGCTTCATTCTCAAGAGGGCAATTTGCGGCGTTTTGAACCTTTACCACAGCACGAAAAGAAGCAGAGAAGCAAGTAAGATTCCCCTCAAGACAATGTCCTTTGATTGATTTCCATCTTCTCCCACACCCCCTTAACGAACGACTTCGTGTCGCTCATCGAGTCTATCTTAACCTCCCTCCTCGTCCTGATGAGGTACTCAACGGCTCCGGCGTACTGGAGGGCGTATTCACCGATGAGCTGTGCCCCGTTCAGCCTGCTGTTCTCGATGAAGAGCTTTGCTATGTGCGAACCGTGCCAGGCTTCTTTCCTCGCCCCGATGAAAGTCCCTATGGAGGCGAAGACCCTGTCGAATATGGTTATGATGTTCATGTTTATCGAGCCGCGGTAGCGCTTCTCAACGCCGAGCATGTTGTAGCCTGCCACTCTTCCCTGCTCCCTCGCGAGTGGCCAGATGGCGAAGATGCCGTAGCGCCCGGTTACCAAGTCGCGCGTCTCGGCGCAGTCTCCTGCCGCGTAAACATCTTCCACGTTCGTCCTCATTCTCTCGTCAGTGAGTATGCCACCCCTCTCTCCAAGGGCTATTCTTCCGTCGAGGAAGCTCAGGTTGGGTCTTACCCCGATTGCCGCGACCACGATGTCGCCGTGGATGACACCGCAGGGCGCTTTGACCCCCTTAACCGGGTCGCCAACTAAGTCTATGCTCTTCTCGAAGAGAACCTTGACGCCGTTCAGTATCATCACGTCCCTTATGATGTCCGAGATGTCCTCGTCGAAGAGCCTTCTGAGGATCCTCGAACGGCAGATTATTACCGGGTCTGCCCCGAGCCTTTTCAGGGCTATCGCAGTCTCAACCGCCACCGGCCCGGCACCAATTATTATGGCCCTCCCACGCACCGTCCTGAGCCTCTTGGCGTCTTCCAGGGTTCTAACACCTATGACGTTCTCCCTCCTGAACTGCGGAATTATGCTGGGCGTTGCACCGCTCGAGATGAGTAGTCTGTCGTAGTCTATCTCTTCCCCGTTGTCGAGGAGCACCTTCTTGGCCTCCGTGTCGACCTTAATAATCTCCCTGCCCATGAGGTAGTCTATTCCACTTGAGCGGACGAAGTGCCAGTTCCAGACGAACAGCCCATCCCTCCTCACGGTTCCCTCTATGTAGTACGGCAGGGCCGCCGGCGAGTAGGGAAGGGTCTTCTCCCTGTTTATGACCAGAACTTCGTCCTCGGAGTTGGCCATTATCGTCTCAGCGGCGGCGGTTCCGGCCCCGCCAGCGCCTATAATAACGTGTCTCATGCTAAATCACCCAGTCCGAGCTTTTTAAGGGTCTCTCGGGTCGGGACGCCGTTCTCGTCCCATCCCCTAAGTGAATAATAAACCTTCTTCATCCTCTCAAGCTTCTCTCTGTCGAGCTTCACATCGCCTTTGAAGAGCCTCGGCGACAGCTCGTCCTTCCCGTTTCCGTGTTTAAGGTTGAAGAGCCTCTCAAGGGTTCTTATCCTCTCGGCGGTCCTCATAAGCTCGTCCTCGGTTATGCTTTCTCCAGTTACTGCCTTGAAGGCTTTGGCCCAGAGCTTAAGTGGGGTCGTCAAAAGCGCTATGACGCAGACACCGAGCGAGTCAGCTATTATGTGCAGGTTCTCCCAGAGAACAGCGAAGCGGACCTTGCTTTCAGAGTAGCTCCAGGGATAGGCCGCTTCAACATCTCCAACGAACATCTCTGCCATCCTCTCGGCCTGCTCTTTTTTGATGTAATAGTAGAACTCGGGGAATCCGTAAAGAGCCCTATTAACTCCACCGGAGTCGGCAACGGCAGAGATGAGGGCAGAACCAACGAACGGCCTTACATCGCTGCTCCACGACTCCATTCCTCCCTTGACGTAAACCGCTGGTACTCCAAAGTGCTCGCTTGCTCTTTTGATTCCCTCTGCAAAAATGTCGCCTTCGCCTTCTCTCTCCACAATCTTCTCTATGAAGTTGAGGATTTCTTCGCTCCCGAGCTTTACCTTCCCGAGGCGGGAGGCATACGCAACAACAGCTACCGTACTCATTATATCAAGCCCTTCGCTCTGGCACTTCCGGTATATTCTCCAAGCCAGTTCTGGATCCTTCACCTTCAGCGTGAAAGTCACCGCTGGAAAAGTCCCCTGACAGAGGTTTATTGGGAGCGTCTCCTCCTTGTAGCTGACGATTCCCCAGCACCTCAGCGGGCAGGAGAAGCAGCTCGCTCTCCCAATGGTATGCTCCTCAAAGAACTTTCTGGCATTCATAGCGGCTTCTTCCGCCTTCTCCCACTCCCTCTCGTAGTCCCCAAAGTAGGGCATCCTCAGTCTGAGTATCGTCGGGACGAAGTTCACGTGCCAGTCCTTGAAACGGAGGAACTCTCCGCTGTTGGTTATGTTCTCCTGTATCTCCTCGAAGGCAGACATCAGCTCCAGTGGATTGTAAGGGTTTAATCCCCTCGTCCCGTGGACGAGGATGGCCTTGAGGTTCTTGCTTCCCATCACGGCCCCGAGGCCGCCGCGGGAGGCAAGGTTCCTGTGGGAGAAAGAAATTCCCGCGAACTTCACGCCGTTTTCTCCGCCCCTGCCTATGCAGGCCACCTTAAGGTCTGGGTGTCCCCGGGTAAGGGCATCTATCGTTTCGAAGACGTTGAGACCCCATATTCCCTCGGCGCTCTCTATCGAGACCTCTTCGTTCTCGATTCTCAGGTAAACAGGCTTTTCTGCCTTTCCTGTCACCACAACTCCGTCGTAGCCTGAAAACTTCAGCGCGGAGGGAAAATCTCCGCCGGTGCTGCTTCCGCCGATTAGTCCCGTAACCGGGGATACTGCAACCACATCCATTCTTGAGCCTGAGGGCACGAAGGAGGTCAGCGGGCCAGTCATGAAAATTAGTGCATCGGGGTTGTCATGGAGTATTCTCGTCGCTATTCCCCTTCCCCCAAGGAACTTTCCTGCGTATTTCTCAGTAGGTTCAGTTCTTACTTTACTCAAACTCAAGTTAACGAAGAGTATTTTTCCGGTATAGCCAAACATTTCAGTCCGCCTCCCCGTA
This sequence comes from Thermococcus sp., assembly GCF_015523185.1. Classification (NCBI taxonomy): domain Archaea; kingdom Methanobacteriati; phylum Methanobacteriota; class Thermococci; order Thermococcales; family Thermococcaceae; genus Thermococcus; species Thermococcus sp. The sequence goes on along the minus strand of NZ_WAKV01000083.1, from coordinate 17,177 downwards.
GAGAACCCTAACTCCCTTCTTCCTAACCTCAGGAATGGCATCGTCCGGTACTACCTCTATAACGTTCATCGGACAGTACTTAGCGCACTGTGGGTCGCCACCGCAGAGGTCGCACCTTATCATCTTGTTGTTAATATAGTCGTAGAGAACGCCTCCAACTGGGCAGACGAGCGTGCACATCTTGCACCTTATGCACTTCTCGTCGTCTACCGTCCTTACGCCGTTCTGCAGATGAATCGCACCCATTGGACAGACGAGTTCACAGGGAGCATCCTCACACTGGAGGCACATCACAGGGAACTTCTCGCCTTTGTAGCCCAAAACGTGGATTCTTGAGAGGTCTGGGTTTATTACCCCCTCATGGCTCAGGGAGCAGACTATTTCGCAGGTGTGACAGCCTATACACCCCTCCTCGTGGACTATTAGGTAGGGCATTTCGACTCACCTAATTTCATATGAAAATTTTTCAATATAAAAGGTTTTCACAAACCAAAGGTTGTGGACAGAAATGGGAACTCATTAAAGCTCAAACTTCTCCATGAGGGGTCGAATGACGCTCTCCGCTAAGAGTATGCCCCCAATTAGAAGCAAACCTGCAAAAAGAAAGGTCTCCCTCAGGCCGAGCCACCTTATAACGACCGCACCTAAGATGGGCGCGTAGAGGCCCCTTATCCCACAGGTCGTCAGGTGGAGGGCCGATAAGTCCTCAGTCCTGTAATCAGGAACGCCCATCGAGAAGGCCTGCCAGCCTATTGAAACGGCAGAGCCTCCGAGACCGCAGAGAACCCCTGCGAGGTAGATATAGAGCGCTGAACTGCTGAGATAGTAGGTGAGTGCCATGAGGAAGAGCGCCGTAAAGCCCGCCTGAAAGACCCTGACCACGTGCGATGGTTTCTTTATAAGCCCGCTCCACAGCTCGGAGAAGAGCACGTAGGAGATGCTGTTGAGGGCTATCGCGATGCCTATGACCCCGTTGGACAGGCCCAAGGCCCTAACTTCAAGGATTGGAATTGCTGGGAGCATCATCAGCATGCCGGTTCCGGCTATCATGAACATCGCGACCATCCTGAGGATTAGCTTGTCCTTGTAAGGCGGCTCGACCTTTTCCTTGGCGTCACCTTTAACGTCCGGGAAGGGAAGCCGAAAGAGCGCCGCGAGGAGGAGAAGGAGTGAAGCGGCGAAGAAAGCTATTCTGTAGCTCCAGGAATCCATTACATAGCCTGCTATTCCGGCTGCAACGGTGTAGGCTATCGTGTAGGCCACCTCTGCATGTCCGAGCATTCTGATATCCGTGTAGACTCTCTCGACTATCAAAGGGTAGAGCACCTCCTTTACGCCGTAGGCGATGTAGTAGAGAAAGACGGAGATAAGGAAGGGAACCGCGCTTTCGGTGAAGGCGCTCACGAGAAGAAAGAGCGAGGCGAGGCTTAATGAGAGGATTACGAGCCTCTTTGCCCCAACCTTTCGTGAGCCTTTCGCCCAGAGGGGAGAGAAGAGGTTCGAGACGTAGGCTGAACTATCAAGGAGGCCCAGCATGAAGGGTGAAGCTCCCATCCTCGTCAGGATTACCCCAAAGAAGGCCTCGGCAAGTCCCTCGGCTGCCCCTATGCTACCCTGGCTCAGGAACTCGAACTTCAAAAGTTCCTTATCCTTCATGTCACTCCCTCAGGAGGAGCATCCCGGCGAACTTTCCCCGCCAGCTCAGCTCGACCTTTATCCCGAAGGGACTCTTCCATGCGCTCTCGACCTCAAGCTCCTCCAATGGTGCCTCGAACCTCAGCTTTCCGACCTTCTCGCCATCCACGAGGATGAGTATTTTCCCGCCCTTCCGGACAAGTTCTGCCTTTGAAAGCAGTTTCCTGACCTTCTCGTTCAGAGCTTCTGCCCCGGTTACGCCGATTTCACTTCCACAGCACCAGAGTTTTTTCATAGCCCTCCCTGAATGAAAATTAGTTAATCTTTTAATTAACCTTATGGAATGAACCTTTTGGCTGGCTGTTGTCCCAAACCTTTTTTAACTACTGAAAATATTTTCATCTTCGGTGTAAGGGATGAACGCGATTGAAGCGGTTAACCTTGTGAAGCACTATGGCTCGTTCGAGGCCGTTAGAGGCGTGAGTTTTTCAGTCAAGTCCGGTGAGGTCTTCGGTTTCCTCGGACCGAACGGAGCAGGAAAAACAACCACAATACGGATGCTCACCGGCGTTCTAAAGCCCGATTCCGGCGAGGTAATGGTTCTCGGCTACGACATGCTCAACGAGCGCGAGAAGATAAAGGCGAGGGAGAGAACCGGCATAGTCCCCGAGATGGCCAACCCCTATGTTGACTTAACGGCCATGCAGAACCTCAGGCTTATGGGCGAGCTTTACGGGATGTCGAAGGCCGAGATAGAAAAGCGCTCGCTTGAACTCCTCAGGGAGTTTGACCTCTACGAAAAGAGGAACGTTAAAGTTAGGGGCTTCTCGAAGGGTATGAGGCAACGCTTGATAATCGCGATGGCGATGATAGCGGATCCAGAGCTCTACTTTCTCGACGAGCCGACGAGCGGTTTAGATGTGATAAGCGCGCGTCTCATAAAGGAGGTAATCTGGGAGGAGAAGAAGGCCGGAAAGACGATATTCCTCACAACACACAACATGGACGACGCGAACGAGCTTTGCGAGAGGATTGGAATAATCAGGAAGGGTAAACTGATAGCGATAGACACGCCCGAGAAGCTCAAGGGGCTCGTTAAGGGACGTGTCTCAGTCGAGGTGAGCTTTGAGCCTATGAAGTTTGACCCGTCGGTTCTCTCCTCCGCTTTAAAGGTTGAGACCATGGGGGATAAGGTGAAAATCTACACTACAGACCCTGATAGGACCGTTAAGGAACTCGTTCGCTACGCCGAGCGGGAGAATCTGAGAATAGTCAGCTTAAGGACGCTCTCGCCCTCCTTAGAGGACGTTTTCATGGAGCTGGTGGGTGGTAGAAATGATTGATCAGATAAAGCGCTCCTTCGCAGTAGCAAAGAAAGACATGCTCATCTTCTACCTCAAGGGGCCTGTCGTTATAATGGGTCTCATATTCCCCTTCTTCCTTTTCTTAGCTTTCCTAATTGGCAGGAACCTTACCGGGGAACAGCTCTTCGTTGGCTTAACTGCCATGACCGCTTTCTTCACGGCAACGGCCGTCGGCCCGACGATAATCCCCTGGGAGTGCCGCGGAAGAACCTTTGAGAGGCTCATAACCGCTCCAGTGTCGCTTACCACTGTCCTCCTTGGGGACTTCCAGGCATCGCTCTACTTTGGACTGACGATAACCTTCGCGATAGCGATTCCCACAATCTTTTACCTCTCGCTCGGCTTGGAGTGGGCAATCTTCATTACGGCAACGCTCCTCGCGGTCGGAACCTTCTCAACTATGACGGTGCTTTTCTCATCATATCCGCCAACCGACGTTCCGGCGGATGTGATGATGCTTACATCACTTGTCAAGTTCTCGCTCCTCTTCATAAGCGGAATCTTCGTGCCCCTTGAAAAACTGCCGTCCTATGGGAGGCTCGTCTCCTACGTCTCGCCTTTAACATATTACGTCGATGCCTTACGGCACTCGCTCGGAAAGGGCTACCTTCCACTGTGGATTGACCTCGGGATGCTGGTTCTCTTTGGGATGGCTTTCTTCTTTGCCGGTGTGACCGTCCACAAAAGAGTGCTGGAAAAGAGGTTCACTTAGGCCTGACTATCTCTACCTTGCCTTTTATTTTCTCTTTTCCAACGGTGTTGAAAACGGTTCCGTACTTCTCGGCCAGCTCTTTGATGCGGAGTATCTTCTTCTCCGGTGCATCCGTCACAATCCTAACGCGGTAGGTTATCTCCTGGAGCTGCGGTTCCTTAAGGTTTCTCCAGCCTTTAACTGTTATACTCATCTCCTCGACGTTGAGGTGCATCTTCTTTATGAGCCTTCCCCAGTTTATCGTCAGGCAGCCGCCTATTGCTGTTAGCAGGTATTCTGCAGGTAGAGGCCCCTCGTTGCCTCCGTCGGTGTTGGTATCGGTCCTCAGACGAAACTCTCTGACCCTCGCGAGGCTCCCGACGTTGCCGTCCCACTCGAGTTCCGCTTTGTACTCAAGCCTCTCCATTGAACCACCAGTGGGGGTTGGCACTACGCTTAAAAATCCTTTCACCCATTTTTGCCCGGTGGTGAAAACGCTGGTCGCGATTCCTACTTCAAAGGGCGGTCTCGATGACGAGGTTCACGAGAGCTTGGTGAGGGCTGAGACATTTACGCTGGTCGAGTTTGAGGAGGGAGAGGTTAAAGGGGTTAAAGTTATCGAGAACCCTTACAAACGGGAGCCTTACGGCGCGGGTTCGAAAGTTGCCCTCTTCCTGGTCAACCTCGGCGTTAACGCCATAATCTCAAGGACTGACTGCCCCAAGGGCAAGATGATTTTAGATTCTGCTGGAGTTAAGATGGTCATCGTTGATGATGCCATTAAGGTTGAGGATGCATTGAGGGGACTCCGTTGAGATATCAGTCTTAACGTTCAAAATCTTTTTAAGCCTCTTAATTTACTGGAATCGGTGGGTGAAGAATGGGACATTATAACCATCACCACGGCGGGCTTAAGGGGAGGATGGCCTTCTCGATAGTTCTCAACCTGGTCATCACGATCGCCGAGGTAATCGGTGGAATCCTCTCTGGGAGTTTAGCTTTGCTAAGCGACTCCCTCCACAACTTCAGCGATAGCATGAGCTTACTCGCGAGCTACTTCGCGATAAAAATCGGTGAGCGGAAGGCCAACGAGAAGTACACCTTTGGCTACAAAAGGGCTGAAATTCTCGTGGCTTTCATAAACTCCGCGGTTCTAGTTGGAGTTTCTCTCTTCCTCTTGGTCGAGGCATACAGGCGCTTCAAAAACCCTGAACCCATAGACGGCCCGCTGATGCTCGGGGTCGCGTTGATAGGCCTCGCCGCCAACCTCGTTTCCGTTCTCCTCCTCCACAGCCATGCACACGAGAGTATGAACGTCCGCTCCGCTTATCTGCACCTCATGAGCGACACCCTCTCCTCGGTAGCTGTAGTTATTGGTGGAATCCTGATAATCAGGTGGGACGTCACCTGGGTTGACCCACTCGTGACGGTTCTGATTTCTCTCTACATCCTCAGGGAGGGCTACGAGATACTGAAGGAGAGCGTTGAGGTCCTCATGGAAGCTTCTCCAGAGCTTGACCTCGAGGCGATAAAGGAGGAGATAGAGTCCATCCCTGGCGTTAAGAACGCCCACCACTTTCATGCGTGGCGCATAGGGGAGGATGAAATCCACTTCGAGTGCCATGTGGAAGTTGACGACATGCCTATAAGCGAGGCACAGGAAGTAATAGATGAGGTTGAAAAAAGACTCAAAAAGTTTGGGATAACCCACGTAACGGTTCAGCTTGAAGTGAACAGGTGCGCCAGCAAGAACGTGATATGTGAGTAGTTACGGGTGCTCTGAACCCGTTGGTAGGGTTAATAACTTGATTATAAGTTCTTTGAGGTGTTCAACGGATGATTGATAACATCAATGAACCAAAACCATTAAAAGCGTGTTACCTCTCTTGCTTCTGGTGATACGAATGAAGAAGGGCCTTGCACTCCTTGTGATTCTCCTCGTGGTTTCGGTTGCGGGTTGTATAGGGACATCAACTCAGGGCTCAACGAGTGCATCCAGTTCATCTACGACCATGACGAGTTCAAGTGCAAGCTCAGGATATACCACGGTCACAGATGCCCTCGGAAGAACTGTAAATGTTCCAAGAAACGTTACCCGTGTCGTTGCGGTCGGCCCCGGGGCGCTAAGGATTATCGTTTACCTCAACGCGACCAGTGATGTCGTCGGAATTGAGGAGTTTGAAAAGAAGTATCCCTTCGGCAGACCCTACATTCTTGCCCATCCCGAGCTTCTCAAACTGCCCGTTATTGGGCCTGGTGGTCCAGGAAAGCTCCCCGACATGGAGGCCATTGTCAAGGTTCACCCGCAGGTTATATTCATGTCATTCGTGAGCAAAAGCGAGGCCGATGAAGTCCAGAAAAAGACGGGAATTCCGGTCGTTGTTCTCAGCTACGGGACGTTGAAGAACTTCACCGATCCCGTTTTCTTCAAGTCCCTCCTTCTAGCCGGAAAAATCCTTGGGAAGGAAAAGCGCGCTGAGGATGTTATTAAGTTTATAGAAGAACAGCAGAGCTACCTTGAGAACCTCACGAAGGGTTTGAAGAGCCCAAGCGTTTACGTTGGAGGAATAGGTTTCAAGGGTGCCCACGGGATAACGAGCACCTTCACCGACTACGCTCCCTTCACGGTTCTGAATCTTGACAACGTCGCTTCAAACCTCACGAGCACCAATTATGGTTGGGTGCAGGTTGATAAGGAGTGGCTCCTTAAGGTGAACCCTGACTACATCTTCATAGATGAGGGTGGCCTCAAGATAATCCTCGATGACTACAAGAGCAATCCGGATTTCTACAACTCACTGAAGGCCGTTAAAGAGGGTCACGTTTACGGGGTTTTACCCTATAACTTCTACAACACCAACATTGGGATAGCGATGGCCGACGCCTATTACATTGGAAAGGTTATCTACCCAGAGCGTTTCAAGAACATAGACCCCGTTGAGAAGGCCAACGAGATATTCACCTTCCTCGTCGGAAAGCCGGTCTACAACGAGCTCGCCAAGGAGTTCGGGGGGTTCGGTAAGATAAACCTTGCCAGTGGAAACGTTACCTACGGACTACCGACGAACCCGTGATGAGAATGGATTACAACGCCTACCTCAGGAGAAAGGTCCTCATAGGTCTCGCCCTTTTCCTTTTCCTGTTAGGGGTCTCTCTTTTCTCACTCTCAAGCGGGCCCTACCACGTTCCGGTTAAAGAAGTCTTCGCAGTTTTCTTCGGCGGTGGAACTAAGGATGATAGGCTCGTTGTTCTGGATATAAGACTCCCCCGAATTGTAGCTGGAATCCTTGTGGGGGCTTCAATGGGCGTTGCCGGGGCAGTTCTTCAGGGCTATCTCAGAAACCCGCTGGCCACGCCCTTCACTATGGGGGTTTCAAACGGTGCCATGTTCGGGGCATCTCTGGCAATACTCCTTGGTGCGGGTTATTCTCTCAACTCTGGTCAGGTCTTTCTCAACAACCCCTACGTTGTTGTCCTCTTCGCTTTTCTCGGTGCCATAAGTGCAACCCTTGTGATTCTCGCCCTGGCAAGGCTTAAGGGGCTCTCCCCCGAGGCGATAGTCCTGGCCGGCGTTGCAATGAGTTCCCTGTTCGTGGCCCTGACGACCCTTGTCCAGTACTTTGCCAACGAGCTTCAACTCTCGGCAATGGTCTACTGGAGCTTTGGAAACCTCGCGAGGGCCACGTGGGGAGAGAACCTCATAATGGCCGTTGCATTCGCCTTCGTTTTCGTTTACTTCTTGCTCAGGAGATGGGATTTAAACGCGTCAACCCTCGGCGATGAGGTTGCGAAGAGCATCGGGGTAAACATTGAGAGGGAGCGGTTGATTGGAACGCTCCTAGCGGCCTTTGTAACATCGGTTACCGTTGCATTTGTAGGAGTTATCGGCTTTATTGGGCTCATAGCACCCCATTCAATGAGGCTAATAGCAGGGGGTGACTATCGCTCGCTGATTCCGCTCTCCGCTTTAGCTGGAGCTCTGCTTTTGGTTTCAGCAGATACCGTTGCGAGACTCATAGTTTCACCGATGAACCTTCCGGTGGGGGTTATAACGTCCTTCCTCGGTGCACCGACGTTTATATACCTTCTCGTGAAGATGGAGGGAAGGAGATGATTAAGGGGGAGAACCTTCGCTTCTCTTACGGCGGGCGGGAAGTTCTAAAGGGAATAGGCCTTGAGATTGGAAAAAGTGAGTTTGTTGCAATCCTCGGCCCAAACGGTGCTGGAAAGAGCACCCTTTTACGCTGTCTGGCCGGAATTCTGAGATGCGGGGGAGTCTTTATCAAGGGCAGGCCTCTCCACGATTACTCACAGCGCGAACTTTCCAGAATTCTCGCGTACGTTCCCCAGCGAACGGAGCCGGGTTTTCTGACGGTCTTTGACACGGTTCTTCTCGGCAGAAGGCCTTACATGGGGCTGACGCCATCCGAGAACGACTTGAGGATTGTGAAAGAAGCTCTGAAAAGGCTTGGTATCGAGGAGCTGGCCCTCAAAAGGACGAACGAAATCAGTGGTGGTGAACTGCAGAAGGTTAGCATAGCGAGGGCGCTCGCCCAAGAGCCTGAAGTTCTACTTATGGACGAGCCCACCAACAATCTCGACTTAAGGAGTCAGCTCGAAGTTATGAGACTCGTGAGGGAGCTCTCAAGGGAAGGGAAGACTGTGGTAATGGTCATGCACGACGTTAACCTTGCCCTGCGCTTCGCTAAAAGGTTCGTATTCATGAGAAACGGGAGGATTGTTGCCGACGGTGGTCTCGAAGTTCTGAGTGATGAGCTATTCGAGGAAGTTTATGGAGTTAAGGTTGAGATGGGAGAAATAAGGGGAGTACCGGTTATAGTTCCCCTTTAGAGCTCGGCCTCACCAAGTAGTTCGAGCATCTCTAGAAGTCTTGGGTCCTTGACCTTCTCAACGGCCTTCTTGGCTTCTTCTTCCTCAATCTTGCCGTCCTTGAAGAGTGCCAATGCCTTGACCGCCTCAAAGAATTCCTTCATGTCCGGGAATGCATTGATGAACATATCAATGTTCAGGTAAACCGTCTCGAAGTCATCATCCAGGAAGAGTTGCCACAGGACGTCCATCAGGGAGCCGAAGGCTATGTCCTCGTAGTCGGTCCCCTTTGCCCTTATGAGGGCGTAAAGGCACTCCTGCAGGGCGGCATCGTAGTTCTCTTCCTCCTCGAAGATTTCCTCAAAGCTTAGGTGTGCCTCAACCAGAAGCTCGTTGTCGTTGAGGGCCTTTGGCAGTACTCCTGCTATTATTGCCTTGCCCTTGTATGTGTCTCCTGCCTCAAAGGTTACGTAGCCCCTGTAAATCTCAATCCTCAGGATTTTTCTCTCGTCTCCAAGCTCTTCGTAGAGTTCTTTGGCCTTCTCGATTAGCTCAAGGGCCTTCTCGTACTCCTGAAGTTCCTCGTGAATCATCGCCATGCTGTAGTATATCCGCGCGGCGTGTTCGACGTTGCCTTTCGCTACTTCTTCCTCCAGGAGTGTCCTGAACAGTTCAAGGCTCTTTTCGAGTTCGCCGATGAGGTAATAAAGGTCAGCCAGGTGGAACTTGAGCTCGAAGTCATCACTCTCCTTTGCGAGCTTCTCAAACTCTGAAATCCTATCCTCGTTGAGTATCTCGTGGTAGTAGTATAGCACGAGCTTGTAAAGTTCCCAGTCTTTGCAATCCTTTGCCAGCTTTTCAGCCTTCCCAAGGATTTCTTTCAACTCTTCATCGCTGAGGTCGTCAACCCTGTAGTAGAGGAGCCTCCTGAGCTTTTCGCAGTTCTTCTCCTCGATGGCCTTTAAAATCTCCTCCATGTTTTCACCCCTCCGTCTCTAACGCGCCGAAGTATTTAACCGTTTGGCTACATTTTTAACCTCAAATGAGAGTCCTAAAACATGCTTGAAGTCTTTTTCCTCGGAACCGGTGGTATAATGCCAACCCGTGAACGGAACGTACCAGCGGTAGCGCTCCGCTATAAAGGCGAGATAATCCTCTTCGACGCTGGAGAAGGTACAATACGGCAGATGAACACCGCGAAGCTCAGTCCGATGAGGGTTGACAAGATATTCATAACACACTTCCACGGCGACCACTACCTCGGCCTCGGCGGTCTGATTCAGACGATGAACCTCTGGAACAGGGAAAGGCCCCTCCACATCTACGGGCCTAAGTACACCTTTGAGTTCCTCCAGAATTTCCTAAACAGCGGGTTCTTTAGGCCGGGCTTTGATATACACGTCCATGAGCTCGGAGAGACGAGGCTAAGGTTTGGGGACTACGAAATCTGGAGCTTTAAGGTAGAGCACGGGATTCCGGCCCTCGGCTACGTCTTTAAGGAGAAGGACAGACGCGGGAAGTTTCTACCGGAGAAGCTGGCCGAGGTTGGACTCAAACCCGGGCCAATACTTGGAATACTTGAGAGGGAAGGAAGGGTAGAGGTTAATGGAAGGGTTGTCCACCTTGAGGACGTTACGGGACCGAGGAGGAAGGGACTCAAGGTGGTCTACACCGGTGACACAGAGCCGTCCGATAGGGTAAAACTCTTCTCCGAGAGGGCAGATTTGCTGATCCACGACGCCACTTACCTTTCCCCCGAGGACAGGGGCGAGAGCTACCATTCAACGGTGGAAGAGGCCTGTGAGATAGCGAGAAAAGCCAGGGTGAAGCTCCTCGTGCTCTTCCACAGGGCATTCCGCTACACCTATGAGGAATACCTCAGGACATCGGCGGAGATATGCAAAAAACTCGGCGTGAACTTTATTGTCCCAAGGGACTTTGATGTCCTAACCTACAAATCGGGAAAATGGCAACTTGGGAACGCTCTGGGTGATGGGCCATGAACTACCTCCGCTACGTCAAAATCGTGGGCACGATGCACGTCTCCCCAAAAAGCAGGGATGAGGTTGCAAGGATTATAATCAACGAAAGGCCTCACGCCGTTGCCGTTGAACTTGACCGAGCTAGGTTTCTGGCGATGGAAACAAACGTCGAGCTGACGCTCCAGGATTCCCTCAGGCTTGGGAGGAGGGGAATTATAAACTACGCCCTTGCGAAGGTCGAGGAGAAACTGGGGGAAACCTTTGGAATGTCACCCGGAGAGGAAATGAGAACTGCTATAGAGGTTTCCCGCTCTCTGGGGATTCCGCTTTACCTCATTGACGAGGACATTAACCTAATCCTGGCCAAAATAGCCTCGGCCCCGCTGAGGGAGAAGCTTCTCATGACCCTCGAAGGGCTGAGCGTTTTCCTTCCTCTGGGAAGGACAGAGCTGGGCGACCCTCTTGAGGAGTACAGGGCCATGATGGTTGAATTCAAGCACAGGTATCCATACCTCTACCGCGTCCTGGTTGAGGAAAGAAACGAGATAATGGCGAGGAACCTGATGGCGATAGTTGATTCCCTTCTTTCGGCGGGGGTCAAGAAGCCGAAGGTTGTTGCCGTTGTGGGCCTTGGCCACAAGCCTGGAATAGAGAGACTCCTCAACGGACGTTACTTTTATATGTAAAAGTGCGAAAAGTCCGTGGGGATTGGCTATGAGGGACAGGCTTGAGAAGATGCTGAACGTGGAAATACTCGACATCGAGGAAACCGACGACAAGATTATCGTTTACGTTCCGGCCGACAAGGTCAGGATTGCCGTGGGAAGCGGTGGTTCCGCGGTTAAAGCAGCCGAGCTCGTGATAGGAAAGAAGATTGAGGTTCGTCCAAAGGAGTGACGTCACTCCCGGTGATAACCCGGGGAAAGGTTAAATAATCTAAGGTGGATTTTCTTTGGTGGTTGTCATGGAGTACAAGAAACCTTTTGGTGTTAGAATAGAGGAGAATGGTGTCATTCCGGGAGCAAAAAAGCTCGTTAGAAGGCTCAGCGATATGAGGGGCTATTTCTACGATGAGAAGGCCTACGAGGAGCTCCTCAAGGAGGACCCGATAGTTTACGAGGTCTATGCCATAGAGCAGGAGGAAAAGGGGGGTGACCTCAACTTCGCCACGACGGTTCTCTACCCGGGCAAGGTCGGAAAGGAGTTCTTCTTCACGAAGGGTCACTATCATGCCAAGCCAGACAGGGCGGAAATTTACTATGCTTTGAAGGGCAGGGGCGGAATGCTCCTCCAGACGCCGGAAGGCGAGGTGGAATGGGTCCCTATGGAGCCGGGAACGGTTGTTTACGTCCCTCCCTACTGGGCCCACAGGACGGTTAACACCGGCGACGAGCCCTTCGTCTTCCTCGCTGTGTATCCGGCGGATGCGGGCCACGACTACGGCTCGATAAAGGAGAAGGGCTTCGCCAAGCTCGTCGTTGAGGAAGATGGGGAAGTCAAGCTCGTCGACAACCCGCGCTGGAAGTGAGCGAAACCCTTATTAGTCCCCTTTATTTTTCACTCTCGGTGATACATTATGTGGGACGGGCTTTACGCTTCTGCCTTCGAGAAAATCAATGAAAGGATTGGAAACACCGGAAGGGTTTTGCTGGCCTACAACACCAACATTGACGCGATAAAGTACCTGAACTCAGGGGACCTTAAGGATAGGATTGAGAAAGCCGGAAAGGAAGAAGTTCTCCGCTACTCCAATGAGCTCCCGGAGAAGATAAGGAGCGTTCAACAACTGCTTGGCTCAATCCTGTGGAGTGTCAAGCGCGGAAAAGCGGCTGAGCTCTTCGTCGAGAGCTGTCCCGTCAGGTTCTACATGAAGCGCTGGGGCTGGAACGAGCTGAGGATGGGCGGTCAGGTAGGAATCATGGCTAACCTCCTCGGCGGTGTTTACGGCGTTCCGGTAATAGCTCACGTCCCCCAGATTTCGAGGCTCCAGGCCGGTTTGTTCAAGGACGGGTCGATATACGTTCCGAAGATTGAAAACGGTCAACTCAGGCTTGTTCATCCAAAGGAATTCAACGCTGACGAGGAGAGTTGCATACACTTCATCTACGAGTTCTCGAGGGGCTTTAGGGTTTTTGACTTCAAAGCGCCAAGGGAAAACCGCTTCATAGGCTCGGCAGACGACTACACCACGACCCTGTTCATCCGCGACGAGTTCCGGAAAAGCTTTGAGGAGATAGCCAGAAGCGTGAACCTCGCCATAGTGAGCGGCCTTCAGGCGTTGACGAAGGATAACTACCGCGAGCCCTTCGAGACGATAAGGGGACACCTTGAAGTTCTCAACGATAGAAACGTTCCCGCCCATCTAGAGTTCGCCTTCACCCCCGATGAGACTGTCAGGAAAGCTATCCTTGACCTTCTCGGCAACTTTTGGAGTGTTGGTTTAAACGAGGTCGAGCTGGCCTCGATTATGGAGGCTATTGGCGAGAAATGTCTGGCCGAGAAGCTCCTCACCAATGACCCCGTTGACCCGGTTGCCGTCACCGAGGCCATGCTCAAGCTCGCCGAGAAGACAGGAGTTAGGAGGATACACTTCCACACCTACGGCTACTACCTCGCGCTGACAGACTACAAAGGCGAGTTCGTTAGAGATGCACTTCTCTTCGCGGCTTTAGCCGCTGCTGCAAAGGCGAAGCTCGGTGATGTCCGCTCGATAGACGATATCGCCAAAGCAATGGATGTTCCTGTCAACGAGAAGGCCAAACCGGTTGAAGAGGCCCTTGCCAGGGAGTATGGGATGGAGAAAGGCCTAACCGAGGTGGATGGCTACCAGCTGGCCTTCGTTCCGACTAAAATCGTCGAGAAGCCCAAATCAACCGTCGGAATCGGGGACACTATTTCAAGTTCTGCCTTCGTTGGAGAGTTTGCATTGAAGAATGGGTAACCTTTTAATTTTCTTCACCTTATCTGGTTCCTGAAAATTCGATTTTGGAGGTGATGCCTTGCTACTGGAGGCACCGGTTTATAAGGAGCTCTTTGGGGCGGTGGAGATATACGAGGTCCAGAAGGTCATCAAGCTCGATAGCGAGACTAAAGATGTGGGAACGTTCACCGTCAGGAACGTCCCGAGTGAGGACATCTATCGAATTCTTGAGGACATAGCCATAGTCGTTCCGATGAAGGATGAGAAGCTTCAGCTGGTTGACGGCGTCCTCAAGGCGATTCCCCACCAGTGCCCCATAATCATAGTCTCGAACAGCAAGAGAGAAGGTCCGAACCTCTTCAAGCAGGAGGTTGACCTCGTCAAGCACTTTTACAACCTAACTCGCTCGAGAATAATCATGGTCCACCAGAAGGACCCTGGCCTGGCAGAGGCCTTCAAAAAGGTTGGATACACCCACATACTCGAGGGAGACTCGGTGCGGAGCGGTAAGGGCGAAGGCATGCTGATAGGCCTGCTTCTTGCTAAGGCCATCGGGGCAAAGTACGTTGGTTTTGTTGATGCCGACAACTACATACCCGGGTCGGTGAACGAGTACGTCAAGGACTACGCCGCAGGTTTTCTCATGAGCGAGAGCGACTACTCGATGGTTCGGTTGAGCTGGCGTCACAAGCCGAAGGTCACAACGAAAGGCCTCTACTTCAAGAAGTGGGGTCGCGTGAGCGAGATTACCAACCGCTACATGAACGCCCTCTTCGGAGTTGCAACTAACTTCGAGACCAACATAATAGCGACCGGAAACTCCGGCGAGCACGCGATGAGCATAAAGCTCGCCGAGGTAATGCCCTTCGCCACAGGTTATGCTATAGAACCCTACGAGCTCGTTTACCTCTTCGAGACCTTCGGCCGGTGGGGCGTTGGAAGGGAGGATATCTACGACCAGGGCGTTGAGGTCTTTCAGATTGAGACGCTCAACCCGCACCTCCACGAGGACAAGGGAAAGGAACACGTCAGGGAAATGATTCTAAGCTCCCTCGGGACGATATACCACTCCGAGCTGGCAACCGAGGGGTTGAAGGAGAGAATCCTTAACGAACTGCGCATCCATGGGCTTCTCAAAGAAAACGAGGAACCACCGAGGCCGAAGGTGATGCCCCCCGTTGAGGGCATAGACGTTGGGGAGTGGATGAAAACGCTCGATGATGAGGCCGAAACCCTGCTCAAGTTCGAGGTGTGAGCATGAGGGTTATCTTCCTCGACCTCGACGGAACACTCCTTGGGGAGGATTATTCCCCAGAGAAGGCCGGGCCGGTGATAAGCGAGCTAACTAGGCGGGGCTATGAAATCGTTATTAACACCTCTAAAACTCGATTTGAGGTTGAGTACTACCTCAACGCTTGGGGCCTTGAGAAGCCCTTTATTACTGAGAACGGGAGCGCGGTTTACGTTCCAGAAGACCACTTCTTGGAAGATGTTGTCGGGGACGTGGCAAATCTTTGCAGGGGGAACCACTGGGTGATGGAGCTTGGAAGACCTTATCCAGAGATAAAAACCGCCCTCGACGAAATGGCTGGAGAATATGGCCTGAAATACTACGGTAACTCGACGCTTGAGGAAGTTATGGCCTTTACCGGCCTTCCAGAGGGGCTAGCGAGGCTCGCGATGATGAGAGAGTACAGCGAGACAATATTCCGCTGGAAAAAACCCGGGTTCGAGGGGGAACTGCTAAAAATAGGTCTTAAAACAACTAGGGGGACCAGGTTCATGGGGGTAACCGGAAACACCGACAAGGGAAGGGGTGCAAAAGTCCTCCTCTCCCTCTATTCCAGCCTTGGAAAGGTTGAGAGTTACGCTGTGGGGGACGGTGAAAACGACTTTCCATTGTTCGATGTCGTGGATAAAGCCTTTATCGTTGGAGACCTCTCTCATCCCAAGGCTACTAATATAAGCTCGATTGAGGAATTGCTGGAGGTGATACCGTGAAGACGATTATCCTTGCCGGCGGAAAGGGGACGAGGCTCTGGCCCTTGAGCAGGGAACTTATGCCCAAGCAGTTCGTCCGGTTCCTCGACGATAAAAGCCTGTTCCAGAAGACCGTTGAGAGGGCTCTGATGTTCTCAAAGCCCGGTGAGATATTCATCGTGACCAACAGGGATTACCGGTTCCGGGTTCTCGACGATTTGAGGGAGCTGGGGGTTGAAATACCCGAGGAAAACATACTCCTCGAACCCGCTGGAAGGAACACTTTACCCGCAATCCTCTGGGCGACACTTAGAATAGAGGAGGAGTTCGGAGATTCCGTCGTTACCGTTCTACCCAGTGACCACTTAATTGAGGTCAACGAGAACTACGAGAGGGCCTTCGAGAACGCCGAAAAGCTGGCTAGGAACTATCTAGTAACCTTTGGAATAAAGCCTACTAAGCCTCACACGGGCTACGGCTACATAAAACCCGGGGAGAAAATATCTGAGGACGGAACAGTTATCGGTTACACCGTTGCCGAGTTCAAGGAAAAGCCGGACTTTGAAACGGCAAAGAGGTACGTTGAAAGCGGTTACTACTGGAACAGCGGGATGTTCGCGTTTTCGAGTTCTCTCTTCATCGAGGAAGTTCGGAAGCACACGCCTCAAGTATGGGAGGCCTTCGAGGAAAGCGGTGACGTTGAAGAGGTTTACAACCGCGTTCCCGAGATAAGCATAGACTACGGTGTCATGGAGAAGACAGATAAAGCGGCCGTGGTTCCCCTCAACACGAGGTGGAGCGACCTTGGGAGCTTCGATGCCATCTACGAAGTTCTTGGAAAGGACGCCGAAGGAAATGCAATCAGGATTCGCGGAAAGAACGGCTACCACGTCGGTGTGAACTCAAGGAACAACCTCATAATGACGGAGAGACTTACCGCGACGGTTGGCGTCGAGGACCTGATAATCATAGACACCGGTGATGCTCTCCTGGTTGCCAAAAAGGGAGAGAGCCAGAGGGTCAAGGAAGTTTACAAGGCACTCAAAGAACTCGGTGACGAGCGCGTCGTTGTTCATAGAACGGCCTACAGGCCCTGGGGTAGCTATACCGTCCTTGAAGAGGGTGACCGTTACAAGATAAAGCGCCTCACCGTTCTTCCGGGCAAGAAACTGTCGCTCCAGATGCACTATCACCGCTCGGAGCACTGGGTCGTTGTTAGGGGAACGGCGAAGGTAATCGTTGGGGACAAGGAGATACTCCTCAGGCCCGGTGAGAGCACTTTCATTCCGGCGGGAGTTAAGCACCGCCTCGAAAACCCTGGGAAAGTTGTGCTGGAAGTCATAGAGACCCAGATTGGTGAGTACCTCGGTGAGGACGACATCGTAAGGTTCGACGACGAGTTCGGGAGGGTCTGACATGGGGAGGCTTTTCGGCACCTTTGGAGTCCGCGGTATAGCGAACGAGAAGATAACCCCCGAGTTCGCCCTGAAAATGGGAATGGCCTTCGGAACGATGCTCAAAAGAGAAGGAAGGGAAAAGCCCCTCGTCGTTGTTGGCAGGGACACCCGCGTTAGTGGTGAAATGCTTAAAGGCGCTCTAATCAGCGGTTTGCTTAGTGTGGGCTGTGACGTTATAGACGTTGGCATAGCGCCAACCCCCGCTATACAGTGGGCGACGAACTACTTTAATGCCGATGGCGGGGCCGTTATCACTGCCAGCCACAACCCGCCCGAGTACAACGGCATAAAGCTCCTCGAGCCGAACGGTATGGGCCT
>NZ_WAKV01000082.1 GCF_015523185.1 Thermococcus sp. | reverse complement strand
GAGCTACCGCAGGACAATAAGGGAGGCCCCGGCAGGAAGCTACGAGATAAACCTTCTCCGCGAAAAGGGCGTTGAGTGGCTCGAACTAACGATGCCAAAAAGAATCATCGGCGAGAAGGGAAGGGTAAAGGGTGTTGAACTCGTTAGAACAAAACTCAGCGAGCCCGATGAAACAGGGAGAAGAAAACCAGTTCCGATAGAGGGAAGCGAGTTCACGGTTGAGGTTGACTACGTGGTCTGCGCCATGGGACAAATTCCAACACCACCCTTTGGAGAGAACGTCGGAATAGCGACGGACAGGAAGGGCAGAATCGTCGTTGATTCCCAGCACATGACGAGCAGGGAAGGAGTCTTCGCGGCCGGGGACGTTGTCCTTGGCCCTTCGCTTGTTGGCAGGGCAACGAGAGACGGCCTATACGCCGCGCGCGATATTCATCTCTGGCTTACGGGGGTGAGAGCATGAAGCTCCTCGTCGATTTCAACGCCTGCATAGGTTGCGAGACCTGCGAAGCGGTGTGCGACTTCATTCACGACGGGAGGCCTAACATAAGGGTTGTCTTCGCGAGCAATGGCGTTGGTGTGCCCATTAACTGTCGCCACTGTGAGGAAGCGCCCTGTATGGCCGTCTGCCCAGTGAACGCGATTACCCGCGACAGAGACGGGGCCGTGATAATAAACCAGGAAACGTGCATAGGATGTCTCATGTGTCTCTCAGTGTGCCCCTTCGGGGCGATAAGCTACGAGCCCGTCGTTAAGGTCGTCTACAAGTGCGACATGTGCGCCGAAAGAAGAGCCAAAGGACTGAAGCCGGCCTGCCACGAGATGTGCCCTGCTAACGCTATCTACTACGGGCCCGGCGATGGAGAGGAGAAGAGGATAAAAGTTGCAGAGGTAATTTCCAAGCACCTCTAATTTTTCAAATTTATCCACCGAAAACCGTTAAAGCTCTTCGTTGCATACAGTAGAACATGAAAGTCCCTAAACCTTTGGTTTACAATAAGGTGTTTCCTACCTTTTTTTACCAAACTGAGCTTTAAAAAAGCGTTTTAAGTCAGAAAGAGAAGCTCTAATCGAGGGTAAACAAAAATATTAATTTGGAGGTGGTAGCTTGCCCTTCATAGTCGCGTTCGTCTTCGCCTACATCATCTGGCTCGTGTTAACAGCGGGAACTAACGGACTGCTTTGGAACACCCAAGAGCTTATAGCCGGTCTGATATTCGCGCTCATAGTCGGCTACACCACGAGAGACGTTGTTGGGGATAAATCAGTCCGCTTCCTGAACCCTGTGAAGTGGATTGAATGGATTGTCTACGTACCCGTACTCTTCTGGGGGATGGTTAAGGCCAACCTCCACGTTGCTTATCTCGTCATAACGGGAAAGATAAGGCCCGGAATCGTCAGGGTTCCAGTGGAACTTGAGAACGACGCCCAGTACACGATTCTCGCCAATTCCATTACCCTAACCCCGGGAACGCTGACGATAGATGCCTGCCCAGAGGAAAAGGCTCTCTACGTCCACTGGATTGACATCCCCCCCGGCTTAGAAAGGCCAGAAAACTCGGGACCGGTTTCTGGGCCCTTTGAAAAATGGGCGAGGAGGTTGGGAAGATGATTGACCCGGTGTTCTTCTATGCAACCCTGCTCGTCTCGATAGCATCGTTTCTAACGATACTGAGGATTATGCTGGGCCCAAGCGTTCCAGACAGGGTCGTCGGAGTTGACACCCTGAACACCCTGATCGTTGCGACGATGGTTCTTCTTGGAGCGGCCTACGACAGGACGATTTACATTGACATAGCCATAGTTTACGCCCTGCTGAGCTACATCGGAACCCTTGTCATAGCCCGCTACCTGCAGGGGGGATTGCAATGATTGAGTACCTGATTTACGCCTTCCTTTCGATAGCGATAACCTTCAACATCCTGGGGAGCATTGCCCTGCACCGTTTCCCCGACGTTTACACTCGCCTTCACGGAGCGACGAAGTGCACAACCTTCGGAACGATATTCGCCGTTCTGGCTGTTGTTACCCACGCCCTCAACCAGCTCCAGGTTACCGGTGACCCGAAGTACCTCCAGATGGCCCTCCACAGTTTGGTTGCACTCGTTGCCCTCCTCCTCACAAACCCGGTCGGTGCCCACGCCATAGCCAAAGCGGCACACCTGAGCGGATACAAGCCAGCCAGAGCGGTTGTCGATGCCTACGAGGAGAAGCTCGGGGGTGAAGCGGAATGAAGGCATTAACGATTGATATGACGATTCAGGCGATAATACTCTTTGGCGTCCTCATCACCGCTTATCTGACCATTCGCTTTAGAGATTTGCTGGCCGCCGCGCTGATGTCGGCAGCGATGAGCCTGCTCCTCAGCCTTGAGTTCTACATGCTCCACGCACCTGACGTGGCTATAGCAGAGGCAGCCGTTGGTGCCGGAGTAGTTACCGCTGTGATAGTTTACGGCATAGCGAAGACCGAGAGATGGGAGGTGGAAGCGTGAAGAGGACAATAGCTTACCTCTCACTGCTGTTCATCCTCGGTGTGCTCCTCTACATAGCAAACCCCAACTACGGGCTCGTCTTTGGTCCCGGAGGGAAGGAGTGGCTTTCGCTCCGCTATACGGACAACTACTACATTACCCACGGTCTAAAAGAGGTCGGCGGTATGAACATAGTCACGGACATAGTGTTTGATTACAGGGGCTACGATACAATTGGAGAAGCTACGGTTCTCTTCACGGCCATAGCAGGGGCTGTTGCACTTCTAAGGCCCTGGAGGGGGGACGAGTCATGACGTGCAGGCCAAGATGTAGTGGCGACATGGGGCTCATCGTTAAGACCTCGGCGAGGGTAATAATCCCGCTCATCGGAATCTTCGGTGCCTACATAGTGGTGCACGGTCACCTAACCCCCGGAGGAGGTTTTCAGGGCGGTGCCACCATAGCGGGAGCGGGGATACTCTTCCTCGTCTCGTTCGGCCTCGACGAGATGAAGAAGCACTACAACAAGAGCCTTTACTCAGCTCTGGAGGGGATAGGTGGCCTCGTCTTCCTCGGCGCGGCGATGCTGGGAATGGGTGTGGCCTTCTTCTACAACGCCCTCTGGCACAACGGACCCTTCTTCAACGGAAAACCAGGGACTCTACTCTCGGCCGGATTTCTGCCCATAATGAACCTGGCCGTAGGATTAAAGGTCTTCACGGGATTGATTAGCGCCCTCACCGCGATAGCACTCTACCGGAGGTGGAAGTCATGATTCAGTTCCAGTTCATCACCGCGTTCCTGCTCATAGTCCTCGGAATCTACGCCTTTTTGGCAAAGAGGAACCTAATCAAGCTGATTTTAGCGCTTGACATAATAGACTCTGGAATCCATCTCCTCCTAATAAGTCTCGGCTACCGCATAGAGCTGAACGAAGTACCAACGGCTCCTATTTACACGGGTTATGAAACGCTGAAGAGCCCGATGGTCGGGCCTTTACCCCAGGCCCTGGTTCTAACGAGCATAGTCATCGGAGTCTGTGTGCTTTCCCTCGCAATAGCCCTGACGATAAACGCCTACCGCCACTACGGAACCCTTGACGTGAGAGCTCTAAGGAGGTTGAGGGGATGAACGGCGAGATTCTACCGTACCTCATAATCATTCCCCTCTTTGGAGCGTTTTCGATGCCAATAGTGAGTCTAGCTGGAAGGAAGGCAAGGGAAGCGTGGGCCGTTATCATAAGCGGTGCTACATTAGCTGTAGGTTCGGCGCTCTTCTACTACGTCTGGGGGAGCGGAAAAATAGTTCTATACACCCTTGGAGCGAAGAGTCCACTTGGCCAAGGCGTTAGCTTCCCGGTAAGGATAGTCTGGGAGGTCGACACCTTTGGTGCCCTCATGGTGCTTATAGTGACCTTCGTGTCATTTATGGCGGTGATTTACTCCCTCGGCTACATGAAGCACGACACCGGCCTCGATAAGTACTACACCCTCATCATAATCCTCGAGCTTGGAATGCTCGGCATAGCGATAACCGGAGACCTCTTCAACTTCTACGTCTTCCTTGAGATAATGAGCATAGCCAGCTACGCCCTGGTTGCCTTCAGGAACGACACCTGGGAAGGTATTGAGGCCGGCATAAAGTATATGTTCGTTGGCTCTATAGCGAGTTCCCTGATTTTGCTCGGCATAGCGCTCCTCTACGGCCAGTACGGAACGCTGACGATGGGGTATCTAGCGTTAAAACTCTCCCAGAATCCGACGGTTGTCGGAAAGGTCGCATTAGCGCTCTTCATAGCGGGGCTTCTCTTCAAGAGCGGTGCTTCCCCGGTTCACATGTGGCTTGCCGATGCACACCCCGCTGCCCCAAGCTCGATTTCGGCTATGCTTTCCGGCCTGGTCATCAAGATAGGAGGAATCTACGCCCTCACGAGGATTCTGTTCAGCATCTACGGAACCAGTATTAGCACGAAGACGGTCGGATGGCTCATAATACTCTTCGCCTGTATAACGCTGATAGTCGGCAACGCTATGGCCGTAATCCAGACGGACATGAAGAGGCTCTTGGCTTATTCCTCGGTGGGACAGATAGGATACATTCTCCTTGGCCTCGGGATTGGTTTAGCGGCCTACGGAAGCCAGACAGGAGAGATAGCTTTAGCCGGAGCAATCTACCACACCTTTAACCACGCCCTCATGAAGGCACTCCTCTTCCTGATTGCAGGCGTTGTAATCCACCAGCTCGGGACGAGGAATTTGAACGAACTGAGCGGATTGGCCAAAACTATGCCCAAAACCACCTTTGCCTTCCTCATCGGTGCGGCCGCGATAATAGGAATGCCCCCCCTCAACGGCTTCGCGAGCAAATGGCTCATCTACGAGAGCTCAGCGATATTCAACCCGATACTCGGCGCAATAGCGATAATCGGAACGGCCTTCTGTACCGCGGCATATGTCAAAGTGCTCTACACCTTCTTCGGAAGGCCAAGTGAGAGGGTTATGAAGGCCAAAGACCCAGAGGGGACGATGCTCTGGCCGATACTAATACTCACAATCGCCATAATCGTCATGGGTCTCTTCCCGTGGCAGATAAGCGACAAGATAATGATTCCGGCTGTAAAGACCCTGGAGAACCAGCTGGCCTACGTGAGCACTCTCCTGGGAGGTGCGTGAAATGTTCGGCTACTGGGATGCCCTCTACTTCGTCCTCGTTTTCATCATTGGCCTAATCCTTGCCTACTTCCTCGACCTGTGGGCCAGAAAAAAAGGGATGGGAACCAGAAAAACTGGAGATGGAACAAAGATATTCATCAGCGGTGAGGACCCGGAAAAGGTTATCCCGGGTTTTGAGCACCTTGAGGGCTACTACACGGGAAAGAACGTCATGTGGGGCTTAACTTACGCCCTAAAACGCTTCTTTACTGTACTCAAGGCCGACCACACCGGACTGCTGACCGACTACGTGAGCTACCTCGTCATAGTTACCGCCTTCGTCATGGGAGTTCTCTTAATCTGGGGGTGAAGTGAGATGGCAATAACCGTTCCCGCTAAAAGCAGTTCAAACTCAACGGAACGCGAAAGGCTTGAGAAGAGAATCGCCCAGCTGTGCCGTTATATAGGTAAATCCCCCTGGGTTTTTCACGTTAACACCGGCTCGTGCAACGGCTGTGATATAGAGATTATAGCAGCCCTAACTCCCCGTTACGATGCCGAGCGCTTTGGGGTAAAGCTCGTAGGCAGTCCGAGGCACGCTGATATACTCCTCGTCACCGGGCCGGTAACCAACCAGAGCCTCGAGAGACTTAAACTGGTCTACGAGCAAACACCGGAGCCAAAGATAGTCATAGCCGTCGGCTCCTGCCCCACCGGCGGGAGCGTCTTCTACGAAAGTCCATTCACCAACGCACCGCTGAGCAACGTCATTCCGGTTGACGTTTACGTTCCTGGCTGTCCCCCGAGACCGGAGGCGATACTCCACGGGGTCGTTTTGGCCCTTGAGAAGCTGGTCGAGAAGTTAAAGGGAGGTTCCGAGAAATGAGGGAATTTTTGGAGGTTCACAAGCACATATCGCCCGAAGGGCGTTTCAGAGAGGTGAACACTGGAAAAGAGCCCGTTGAGAAGCCTCTCACTCTCTCAGGTGCCCAGTTGATTAGAAAAACGTTTTCCGCGATCCGTCAAGGACGTTCGAACGATAGTGAGAACGGCGCTTGCACAAGCAAGGGCTCATATGGAGGTGAGTGAAGAATGAATGATAATCCCACTAACGAGGTAACTGAGGTTAAAGAGCCCACTAAGGCCGAGAAGGTCGCGAAGGCCATAGCAGAGCGCTTTCCAGAGGCGGAAGTTCAGGTAAAGACCAACAAGTGGAAGAGACAGAGGGTCTGGGTGAGGATTCCCAGGGGAAAGTATCGCGAACTGATGAGATTCATCAAAGAACTCGACAGTGAGGCCCACTACTCGATAGGCATCGAGCAGGACTGGGGAGATGAGCTGGGCTTCCTTAGTCATGTTGTGATTCACTACGACGATTCACCGGCAGTTTCCCTGCTAGTAGATGTACACGCGCCCAAGGACGACCCTGTAATCCCTGATGTGAGCGACATCTTCCCAATAGCCCTCCAGTTCGAGAGGGAAGGCATGGAGATGGTCGGCATAGACTTCGAAGGAGCGCCCGACAAAAGGAGGCTCTTCCTGCCGGACGACTTTCCAGAGGGAATCTACCCTCTTCGCTTAGACGACAAAGGTGTTCCAGAGGAGATGGTTCACAACGCAGGACACCCGTACTACCTCAAAGGGGGGAAGAAGGCATGACCAAAGTCGAGTACTGGGTTAAGATACCCTTCGGTCCGATTCACCCCGGTCTGGAGGAGCCCGAGAAGTTCATACTCACCCTTGACGGCGAGAGGATAGTTGACGTTGACGTCAAGCTCGGCTACAACCTGCGCGGAATCCAGTGGATAGCCCTGAGGAGGAACTACGTCCAGATAATGTATCTGGCAGAGAGAATGTGCGGAATCTGCTCCTTCTCGCACAACCACACCTACACGAGGGCCGTCGAGGAGGCGGGGGAAATAGAGGTTCCCGAGAGGGCCGAGTATATTCGAGTCATCATCGGCGAGCTGGAGAGGATTCACTCTCACCTCCTCAACCTCGGCGTTTTGGCACACGACATAGGCTACGACACATTGCTCCACCTTACATGGCTAGCCAGAGAAAAAGTCATGGACACGCTTGAAGCGGTGGCGGGAAATCGCGTCAACTACTCGATGGTGACCATTGGAGGTGTCCGAAGAGACATAGACGAGAAAAAGAGGCGGATAATCCTCGATATGATAAAATACTACAAGGAAGTCTTTCCGCAGATAGAGGATGCGTTTCTCCACGACCCGACGATAGAAGCACGTTTCAGGGACACCGCTGTGATAAGCAAGAGGGTTGCACTTGAGCAGGGAGCGGTCGGTCCAACTGGAAGAGGAAGCGGAATAAGGGACGACGCGAGATGGAGCGAAAGGCTCGGCGTTTATCCGGACCTCGGGATAAAGCCCGTAATGCCTCAGGACATCACCGGGGAGAGGCCGAGGGGAGACG
Source organism: Thermococcus sp. (assembly GCF_015523185.1). Taxonomy (NCBI): domain Archaea; kingdom Methanobacteriati; phylum Methanobacteriota; class Thermococci; order Thermococcales; family Thermococcaceae; genus Thermococcus; species Thermococcus sp. The sequence goes on along the minus strand of NZ_WAKV01000082.1, from coordinate 21,593 downwards.
TCTTCGACAGGATGGCGGTTAGGATAGGCGAGCTGTGGCAGAGCTTAGAACTCATCGAGAATGCCCTCGATGCCATGCCGGATGGGAAGATAAAGACCTTCCCCAGGGACAACATACTGGTGGCCAAGCTGAAGCTCCTCGTTGATGGTGAGGGGATAGGCAGGTATGAAGCCCCAAGGGGAGAGCTAATCCACTACGTCCGCGGAAAGAAGGGAAGCGACAAGCCACTCCGCTGGAAACCGAGGGAGCCGACCTTCCCTAACCTCTTCTCGGTGGCTGAAGGAGTTAAAGGCGACCAAGTAGCTGATTTTGTGGTCGCTGTTGCATCAATAGACCCATGCCTGAGCTGTACCGACAGAGTCGCGGTCATACAGAACGGCAAGAGGAGAATCCTGACTGAAAAAGACCTCCTCAAGGAATCCATCAGAAAGACGCGCGAGATAAACCCCGATATCAAAGGCGACCCCACTCCGATAGGAGCGAGCTGTTCGAGGTGATGAACATGGACGTTATTGGAGAAATCGTTTATCCTATCGCAGGTTTGCTCGGACTTTATGGCTTCGTCTCACTCGTATCGCTCCTCTGGGAGGGAATAGACAGAAAGCTTGTAGCTAGAATGCAGAGGCGCGTTGGCCCACCGCTGATACAGCCCTTCTACGACTTCCTCAAGCTCCTCAGCAAGGAAACAATAATACCCAACACGGCCAACTACATGTTTAGACTTGCACCCATTATGGCTCTAGCCACAGCTATAGCGCTCTTAGCTTACACTCCGATGGGCTTCACGCCGGTTCTCGCTAGCAAGGGCGACGTTATAGTCTTCATATACCTCCTGGCACTCATAAGCTTCTTTAAGATAGTAGGGGCGATAAGCTCTGGCAATCCCTATGCAAAGATAGGAGCGGCCAGGGAAGCGACGATAATGGTGTCAAGAGAACCTGCGATGATGCTGGCAATCTTCGCCATAATGTGGCGTCTCGGAAAGCTCGGCGTTCCAAAGCCCTTCAGCATGGGAATCTTTTACATCCACAACATCTGGGAGATTGGAACTCCAATGAGTTTCGTCGGGGCGATAATACTACTCTACGTCTTCTGCGTCTGGCTGGCGAGCGAGATAGAGGTCGGGTTCTTCAATATACCAGACGCGGAGGAAGAGATAGCCGAGGGGCTTTTGGTTGAATACAGCGGGAGGTATTTAGCCTTACTCAAGCTGACGAAGGCACTAAAGGCCTACATTGCCGCTTCCCTTGTCGTGGCTATATTCTTCCCCTGGGGGATAGCGGGTTATTTAAACCTCACCGGTATCTCGGCAGATATAGCGAACCTGCTCTTCCACACGCTGAAAGTATTCGCCCTCCTATTCGTCGTCGAGAGTGTCTTTAGAGCGGTAACAGGAAGACTGAAAATAACTCAGGCCGTGGACTTCCTCTGGAAGAACGTCTTCTTAGCGTCGCTTGTGGGCTCGCTCCTCATAGCGATGGAGGTGATAATGTGAGGGCGCCAATACTCGTCCCAACGGTGCTCAGGAACCTCGTCAAGAAGCCCGCGACCAACCTCTTTCCAAAGACCGAACCTGTACCCGTTCCAGAGGACTTCAGGGGACAGCTAAAATACAACGTTGACAAGTGCGTCGGCTGTAGAATGTGCGTTACCGTCTGTCCAGCTGGAGTCTTCGTCTATTTACCGGACATCAGGAAAGTGGCCCTATGGACCGCCCGTTGCGTTTATTGCTCTCAGTGCGTTGACGTCTGCCCGACAGGAGCGCTCCAGATGAGCGACAAGTTTCTCTTAGCGAGCTACGACAACTACGACGACAAGTTCATTCCGCTCAAGGAGGAGAAAATCGAGGAGATAATGAGAAAGCTTGAGGAAAAGAAAAAGGCCAAAGAGAAGGTCAAAGCCGAGAAAAAGGACTCAAAGTAACCCCTTTTTCATAAACCCTTCTTCCATCTTTCCAATGTCTATCCCCATTAGCCCGGCCTCACCGCGGAGTCTCTGATAGTGCGTCCACTCCATAGTTGCGAGGTAGGTGTAGAAGTCCCTTACCCCAGCAACCTCCGTTATTGAGGAGAGGCGTTCATAGAGCCTTTTTGCAATTAGCCCCGTTTCCATAATTATTTTGAAGACAAACTCCAGATTCTCCGGGTTTTCGAGAGCCCTTAAAAGGCTAAATGCCTCGATGGGCGTAATGTCAACTTCTCCAGGTTCTTCCCCGTATGTCTTGAGGTACAGCCTCTTAAGGCTCTCTCCGTGTTCTTTGTCCTCTTTAGTGAGCTTTCTGAGCGTCGAAACAAAACTAGGGGGTAGCCCAAGCTCCTCAGCTTTTTTAGCGAGCTCACTGTGTATCTTCGCTTCCTCATACTCACCCTTAATCCAGTAGGAGAGGAGATGTTTTCGTCGAGGGTGTTTACGAGCTCCCTAAGCCCCTCAAGCGATTTCTCAAAGTTCTCTGAAATCATAATAGTCCCTTCTTCTTTCTCCACTCGTAGAGGGCCCTGAGGCGTTCGTAGTGGCCCTTCTCGACGTCGGCAAGGTAAAGGTAGACCTTTTTCAGCTCCTCGCTATCGGTCTCCTCCGCGAGCTTCCTGTAAATCGTCTCGGCGAGCTTTTCGGCCTCCATCGCGTTCTGCAGAACGTCCTCAAGGTCCTCAACCTTCCAGAACTTGCCGAGGACGTGGGTTCCCTCAATACTCGGGGCGTTAACCCTCACCAGCTCATCCCCGTACTTTTCCCTGTAAATCTTGTAGAGCTCGTCGCCGTGGTCCTTGGATTCCTTGCCGAGTCCCTCAAAGGTCTCATAAACCTCCTTCGGAAGGCCGAGCTCCTTTGCTCTCTCCGCCAGCTTGAGGTAGGTTTCTGCCTCCTCGTATTCGCCCCCAATCCAGTAGCTAAGGAGCTCACGTTCATCAAGCTTTTTAATCTTCTCCAGAACCTCGACCACCATATTAATCACCCAGCTTTTCGTATTCCCTCTTGAGGGCCTCGTAATGACCCCTTTCAACATCGGCGAGCCTGAGATAGAGTTTCTTAAGTCTTTCATCATCGACCTTTTCGGCGAGTAATTTGTAAGCGTTCATCGCTATAAGCTCGCTCTCCATGGCCGTTTCAATAACTTCTCTAACCTGGTCTGCCCTCTCAAGCTTCGTCAAAACAGGAAGAACCTCAAGCGGGGGAATATTAGTGAACGGCTCCCTCCCAAAGGATGCCCAAAACTCCTTGGTGAGTTCTTTTACATGATTTTCAGAATCCCGTGAAAGCTTTTCAAAGGTTTTGACAAGGCTCTCAGGAAGGCCGAGGTTTCTGGCGCGTTCGGCAAGCTGGCGGTAGAATTTCGCCTCCTCCCTCTCGCTCGCTATCCAGTAAGCCAACGCCTCCTCGTAGTTCAGCCCCTCCAGTTGCTCGATAATTTCCTCGACTTCGAGCATACTAACCCCCAATCCGGTTTGCCGGTTCACCTAATTAATCTTTCCTCGCTAATCAATAACATCAAACCTAAGAACTTCGTCCCTTCTCAGGACTCCAATTCCGGCCCTTTTGCCGAGGATTTCCACCAGAACTAGATAATCGGGCTCACTAAGGTCCACCTTCAAGCCGTAACGCCCCACCAAAAGCGAGCCGAGTTCAACCTCAAGTTTTCTCTCCGAGAGCCCCCTGTTCCCCCTAACCTTTGCCCGGACGGCGAACGTTCCCTTTATCTTCTCGCCCAGTCTGAGCAGGGCCTTTTCAATATCCTCCAGCTTTGTAGATACAAGCTCATCGAGGGGAACGACCCTCTGAATCGCCTGAGTTTCGAAGTTCTTAAGCCTCTCAAGGGCCTCTTCCTTTGACAGGGGCGTTTCGGCCAGAAGAACCCCCTTCCAGTCGGTACCTTTAACGCGGACCTTTTCCAGGGCCCACTCAAGTTCGAGTATCGCGTCTCCCTCCCGTCCCGGTCGTGTTGTCACGAGGAGAATCATTTCCGCTCACCGATGAACAGGTTTTTATATCAAAAGGCCTTAAACAATTCGGTGGGTGAAATGGAGGGTCTTAAGCTTTACCAGTCATACGAGGTTTACGGTCTTTCAGCAAACCCCTTTGAACAGCTCGCCAGTGAGGGAATAAACGATGTCGAGAGCATTCACGTTTACCAGGAAGTTGACATGCGCCTTCAGATGATAGTTTCAGAGGTAATCGGGAACAAAAGCTCGATAGCGCTGAGCATAGTCGGTCCCCTCGGGATGGGTAAAACCCAAAGGCTCAAGAGCCTCGCAAAGGCCATCGAAGAGAACCGGGGGAAGGCAATATACGTAAAGGTGGACACGAACGACATCCTCAAGCTCACAAGGGACATCTTCTACGCCCTAAAGCCGCCGAAGAGCAGGACCAACATCTTCCTCGAAAACCTCTCGCGAAAGCTCGGCTTCATAGACAGACTTGAGAAAATGCTCAGCGACACGAAGGAGTATAAAAGCAGGGACATAGCAGAGCTTTTGGTCGAGCAGATGGGCAAATACCCCTACTGTGCCCTTCTCCTCGACGAGCTTGAGAACATGCAGAGCGCGAGGGAACACGAGAAGATTCAGTTCTTCGAGATGCTGAGACACTTCATAAGCACGATGCCAAAGGGCTGTATAGTGGCCTTCGCCTGCATTCCCGAGGCCTACGAAGAATACACCAAGATTTTCCCGGCCTTCTTCATGCGCCTCCACTACGAGTTCAAATTGAGGCCGATGAGCCTTGACGAGACCTTCGAGCTCGTGAAGAAGAGACTCAATCGCGTTCGCATAAGGGACACTGACGACCCGCTTTATCCCTTCACCGAGGAAGCGATAAGGCTCATCCACCAGCTCGGCAAGGGCAACCCGAGGCAGATTCTTCGCCTACTCCACTACGTCCTGAGCGAGTCGGCAAAACACAAGTTCGACCCGATTGATGACTACGTGGTGACGACAATCCTTGAGGAGCCCAAGAGCCTTGAGGAGTACCTCACGAGGATTCCAAAGGAGTACAAGGATTTGGTCGAGGCCATCGTTTTTGAGTTCAACGGTGGACCTGTGAGCTACATCCAGGTGGCTAAAGCCGTCAAAAAACCCGGAATGCAGGTTTACGAGAGTTTAAACGAGCTAATAAGGCTTGGCTTTCTTGTCGGCGACCCCAAGGGCAATTACAAGGTTCCCGACTACGTGAGAAAGTTTTTAGAGGAGGGGGAAGCCGAGAAGCTGAAGGGTGAGTGAGTTGCCAAACTACGATGCCCACGTGCTCAGCGGAATAGTGACTTATCCCCTAGCTGTTCTCATAGGCGAGCTACTCAGGGTGTACGCCAAGCTACCCCTCGAACCAACGGCGATGGCACTCGTCATAGGTTATGCCTTCTATGTCCTCGGGAGCGACTTGCCAGATATGGACCATCCCGATGCCCTAATACACAGGGGGACGAAACCTATAGTAAGCGTCACGGTCGGAAGCGCCGTCTTCCTCTGGAACAGGGAGCTCATAAACCTGAACCCAGCGTGGCTCAATCCTGTCGTTTCGTGGACCCTTGGAGCAATAGCAGGTCTAATCGCCTGGTACCTCTTCACTGCGATAATGCCGAGGCATAGGGGGATAGTTCACTCACTGCTCTTCGCAGGAATCTATGGCCTGCTCTCGTTCCTTCTCGTGGAGTACGGTCTCAGACTAAGCACCGGCGAGGGGCTCTTCGTGGGTTTGAGCGCGTTCCTCGGTTACACTCTCCACCTCATCTTAGACCACTCGGTCAAGCTCGTATGACCTGCCCAATTCTACCCATTTTTGTGGAACAAGCCTTTTAAATAGGCAACGTTAGGAAAGCCTGGAGGTGAGGGAAATGTTCAGCCTCGGAGGATTTTCACGCGGTGGCGAGTACGAAAAGAAACTCTGGGACGTTCTCATCATTGGAGCAGGGCCGGCCGGTTTCACTGCGGCAATATACGCGGCACGCTTCGGGTTGGAGACCCTGATTATCAGCAAGGACTTGGGCGGGAACATGGCTCTAACCGACCTCATCGAGAACTACCCCGGCTTCCCCGAGGGAATTAGCGGTTCGGAGCTCACCAACAGGATGCACGAGCACGTGAAAAGGCTGGGAGTTGATATCATCTTTGATGAGGTCGAGAGGATTGACCCAGCCGAGTGCGCCTACTACGAGGGTCCATGCAAGTTCACGGTCAAGACCAAGAACGGCAAGGAGTACCGTGGGAAGACGATTATCATAGCGGTCGGGGCCTCACCGAGGAAGCTCAAAGTTCCGGGAGAGGAAGAGCTGACCGGAAAGGGTGTCTCATACTGTGCAACCTGCGACGGCCCGCTCTTCAAGGGCAAGAAGGTCATCGTCGTTGGCGGCGGCAACACCGCCCTTCAGGAGGCTCTCTACTTGAAGAGCATAGGGGTAGATGTAACCCTCGTCCACAGGAGGCAGAAGTTCAGGGCCGACAAGATACTCCAGGACAGGTTCAAGGAGAGCAGGATTCCGGCCATACTCGACACGGTGGTTATGGAGATAATCGGGAAGGACAAGGTTGAAGCCGTCAAATTGAAGAACGTCAAGACAGGTGAGGAGTGGGAGATGAAAGTCGATGGCGTCTTCATCTTCATCGGCTACGAGCCGAAGACGGACTTCGTCAAGCACCTCGGCATAACCGACGACTACGGCTACATCCCTGTTGACATGCATATGCGCACCAAGGTTCCAGGAATCTTTGCCGCTGGAGATATAACCAACGTCTTCAAGCAGATAGCCGTGGCTGTCGGCCAGGGTGCCATCGCCGCTAATTCAGCCAAGGAGTTCCTCGAAAAGTGGGGAGAAAAGAACGGGGAATAATTAGTTCTCCCTCAGTCTCTTCTTTAGCTCTTCTTCGGTTAGGTAAACGGTTTCGCTGGAATCCCCGATTACATAGGGCTCGCGGGGTTTGATTGAAACGGAGTCCCTTATTCCACATAGGTATCCGAGGAACGTTAGCACGATTAAATTGAGGTATTGCCACTGGATATCGAGGTAATTATCAGGACAGCAATCAAAAAGAAAAGGCATCTCCTCATTCTAGCACATCTCCGCTATCATGCTCATCGTCCTCAAACAGAAGGCTCTTGTCCACGGTTAGAGATACCAGAAAAATCATCATAATCCCCCATGGTAAAACCTTCAGAAACAGCCACAGGCCTTCGAGTAGGCTTCTCCCCTCAAGGAGAGACTGAACGACCGTCACAAAGAACAGGCCCACAAAGGTCGTTATCAGGAAAGTCTTGCCAAACTCATTGCCGTTCCGAGCTTTCACCACGCGACCACCGAAGTGATACACTAACCCAAGTTTATTAACCTTGCCCTTTTCATCATCCCAAGACCTTCGGGATTCAGCCTTCACCGGAAGTTCTCGAAAAACTTTCGGTCAAAGATGTTCATCATTGAGCATAGGGTTATATAGCAGAACGTTGAGCTTCGGCCGGTGATTGACATGGTGATAAAGCCGAGTGTTAAGGAACTCCCGGGACCGAAGGCCAGGGAAATAATAGAGAAGAACTTCAAGTATCTGGCAACTACAACCCAGGACCCGGAGAACCTCCCGATAGTCATCGACCACGGAGAGGGGATAAGGGTCTACGACGTTGACGGGAACGTCTTCTACGACTTCGCGAGCGGCGTCGGTGTCATAAACGTCGGTCACTCCCACCCGCGCGTGGTTGAGGCGATAAAGAGGCAAGCCGAGAAGTTCACCCACTACTCATTGACCGACTTCTTCTACGAGAACGCGGTCGTTTTAGCCGAGAAACTCATAGAGCTCGCCCCGGGAAACACTGAGAGGAAGGTAGTCTACGGCAACAGCGGTGCCGAGGCAAATGAAGCGGCAATGAAGCTCGTCAAGTACGGGACGGGAAGGAAGCAGTTCTTGGCTTTCTATCATGCATTCCACGGAAGGACGCAGGCAGTCCTTAGCCTCACAGCGAGCAAGTGGGTCCAGCAGGACAGGTTCTTCCCGACTATGCCTGGAGTTACCCACATCCCGTATCCGAACCCCTACAGGAACACCTGGGGGATAGATGGTTACGAAGAGCCCGACGAGCTGACCAACCGCGTTCTGGACTTCATCGAGGAGTACGTCTTCAGGCACGTCCCGCCGCACGAGATTGGCGCGATATTCTTCGAGCCAATACAGGGTGAAGGTGGCTACGTCGTCCCGCCGAAGGGCTTCTTCAAGGCCCTCAAGAAGTTCGCCGACGAGTACGGAATTCTTTTGGCGGATGACGAGGTTCAGATGGGTATCGGAAGGACCGGTAAGTTCTGGGCCATCGAGCACTTTGGAGTGGAGCCTGACCTCATACAGTTCGGTAAGGCCATAGGTGGTGGTCTCCCACTCGCTGGAGTTATCCACAGGGCAGACATAAGCTTCGACAAGCCAGGGAGGCACGCAACGACCTTCGGTGGTAACCCGGTAGCTATAGCCGCTGGAATAGAGGTCGTTGAGATAGTCAAGGAGCTCCTCCCGCACGTCCAGGAAGTTGGAGACTACCTCCACAAGTACCTCGAGGAGTTCAAGGAGAAGTACGAGGTCATCGGTGATGCAAGAGGTCTCGGACTCGCCCAGGCCGTTGAAATCGTCAAGAGCAAGGAGAGCAAAGAGAAATACCCGGAGCTAAGGGACAAAATCGTCAAGGAGTCAGCCAAGCGCGGACTGGTGCTCCTCGGCTGTGGAGACAACAGTATACGCTTCATACCCCCACTCATCGTGACGAAGGAAGAAATAGACGTTGCGATGGAGATATTCGAGGAAGCTCTGAAGGCTTCCCTCAAGTGATGTTTTTAACCCCTTTCCCTTTTTCTACTCTGGTGGTTGGATGGACGAGACGTTGGGCGAGCTTGCAAGATACGCCCCATACGCATTCGCGCTGGCCGTTCTGCTCTTTGGAATTTACATATGGAGGGAAAGGAACAGGTTCAGAAGCGTTAACGTCGTTGCCATAGCCGGTGTTTCAGCGGCACTGGTGGCGGTTGCGACGAGGGCGATAACTATCCCGGTACCGGCCACGGGGGGATACATAAACCTCGGGGACACGATGGTCATGTTTGTCGCGATGCTCTTCGGGCCAGTCGTTGGGGCGTTTGCAGGTGGGGTTGGTTCAGCCTTGGGAGACGTAATCTCAGGATACCCGGGCTGGGCGCCGATAACACTTGTGGTCAAGGGAATTGAAGGATTAACCATTGGTTATCTAGCCAAAAGGCTCGAAGGAACACCGGGTCTCGTGGTTGCCGGAACCATAGGTGGAATCTTAATGGTCTCGGGCTACTTCTTCTTCGAGTACTACGCCTTCGGCTTCACGAACGCCTATGCAGAACTACCAGGAAATCTCGTTCAGGCCGTCACGGGGATAATAGTGGGGACAGGACTGGCGAACGCAATAAAGAAAAGGTATCCGGAAGTGGAGAACCTACTCTAAACTTCAAGCCTTTCTATTTCTTCCCAGACCCTCTTTTCCTCGAGGAAAGGCTCAACTGAAATCCTTCGGGAGGCCTTCTTTATCTGGCCCATATAGGAGGAGTCCGCTATAACGGCATCGTAGCCAAGCTCCTCAATGCGGTAAATCTTAAGCCCGAGCTGGGCTATAAAGTCCCTCGCATGCTCTATGAACCCCGGGCCGGCGAGCATTATGTCGGGGTTCATTCCCTCCTCTTTGAGCTCCCGTATTGCCTTGAGAACAACCTCTTTAACCTCGTTCATTCCGGGGCACCTTTCACGATTTTTACACCGCTGGAGGTCCCTATCCTGCTTGCCCCTGCCTCAATCATGGCCAACGCCTGCTCATAGGTTCTTATTCCCCCGGCGGCTTTGACGCCCATCTCCTCACCAACGACCTTCCTCATTAGCTTGACGTCCTCCACAGTTGCACCGCCGGTTCCAAAGCCCGTTGAGGTCTTCACGAAGTCGGCCCCAGCTTCCTTAGCCAGCTCGCAGGCCTTGATTTTTTCCTCCTCGGTGAGGTAGCAGGTCTCGATGATGACCTTGACCTTCGCTCCTTTCTCGTGGGCGACCTTCACAACCTCGGCTATGTCGTTCTTGACGTACTCGTAGTCCCCATCCTTAAGGGCGCCGATGTTGATGACCATGTCGAGTTCATCAGCACCGTCCTCAAGAGCCCTCTTGGCTTCAAAGACCTTCACCTCGGTTGGTGTCGCCCCGAGGGGAAAACCTATGACGCTAGCAACCTTGACGTCCGCTTTTCTCTCGCGCAGGTAGTCTTTGGCGAGCCTGACACGGTATGGATTTACACAGACGGCGTAGAAGTTATACTTTATCGCCTCATCGCAGAGCTTGATTATGTCCTCCTTGGTGGCGTAGGGCTTCAGATTTGTGTGGTCAATGTAGCGCGCAATCTCTTGGGCGTTCATCACAACCACCTAACACCAGATAGAGGAGAAGAGATATTTAGCGTTTTCTCCCCCCGAGGGAACAAAGAACGGGAAGAACTCTCAAGGAAGCCCATTCAACTCCCTAAGAGTGTTCACAAGACGCGTCTCAACACTGGGCTCGTCCAAATCGGGCTTGATTTCTCCCCTCACTATGGCGTCAAGAACCTCAACCGCGTTGTCCCAGCTTTCTTCAAGTGTTTTTCCCTTCGGAATCGGATTCCTCAGCACGTGCCATCTGCCAGTTTCCTCGGAGTAAACGAGGACCCTAGGGATATAATCTATGTCAAGGAAGGTATTGTCGAGGCTCAGCTCGATTCTCATGTCGTCCAGCTCGATGTAACCCTCCTCGCGGAGCTTCCTTTTCCAGTCCATGGAGGGAACTTCCCCCGGCAGTTTAAAAGCCCATCGCCAAGTTTATATTTGATGAAGAAAAATATCACCCGAGGTGATTAGCATGGAAAACCCGTTCGAGATTACGGCCGTTATAGCTAGGGAAATCCTTGACAGCAGGGGAAACCCGACCGTTGAGGTCGAGGTCTACACACCGGTGAGCATGGGAAGGGCAGCGGTTCCGAGTGGAGCGAGCACCGGAACCCACGAAGCGGTGGAGCTCCGCGACGGTGGAAAGCGTTACCACGGAAAAGGTGTTAGAAGAGCAGTAGAGAACGTCAACAAGATTATCGCCCCCGAGATTATCGGCATGGACGTTACCTGGCAGAGGGACATAGACAGGCTCATGATAGAGCTCGACGGAACCGAGAACAAGAGCAACCTTGGAGCAAATGCAATCCTCGGTGTTTCCTTAGCAGTCGCAAGGGCGGCCGCCAACGCCCTAGGACTTCCGCTCTACCAGTACATCGGCGGAACCAACGCCTACGTCATGCCGGTTCCCATGAGCAACGTCATCAACGGTGGAGTACATGCGGGCAACGAGCTCGACTTTCAGGAGTTCATGATAATGCCCATCGGAGCCAAAAGCTTCCGCGAGGGAATAAGGTGGGTGAGCGAGACCTACCATACCCTCAAGAAGGTTATAGCCGAAAAATATGGCAAGAACGCCGTGAACGTTGGCGACGAGGGTGGTTTTGCCCCACCGCTCAAAGAGCCGAGCGAAGCTCTGGATTTGCTCACGGAAGCCATAGAGGAGACTGGATACAAAGTCGGCGATGAGATTGCCTTCGCCCTTGACCCAGCTTCCAGCGAGTTCTTTGACGAAAAACTCGGTAAGTACGTTGTTGCGGGTAGAGAATACGACAGAGAAGAGCTCCTTGAGCTCTACAGGGAGCTTGTATCAAGCTACCCGATAGTCTCAATTGAGGACCCGTTCCACGAGGAGGACTGGGAGGGCTTCGTCGAGATAACCAGGGAGCTCGGAAACAGGATACAGATAGTTGGAGATGACATATTCGTCACCAACCCGAAGAGGATAAGGAAGGGCATAGAGCTCGGCGCGGCCAACGCGCTCCTTCTCAAGGTCAACCAGATAGGAACCCTCAGCGAGGCCATCGATGCGGCCTACACAGCCTACAGAGCCGGCTGGGGAATCGTCGTTTCACACCGCTCGGGGGAGACCGACGACACCTTCATAGCAGACCTTGCCGTTGCGCTCAACACGGGCCAGATAAAGACAGGAGCCCCTGCCAGGATGGACAGGAACGCCAAGTATAACCAGCTGATAAGGATTGAGGAGGAGCTTGAGGGAATAGCGGTTTACCCGGGCAAGAAGTTCCACAACCCCTTCCTTTGATTCTCCAAATCCGTCCAGTTGAGTTTTTAATCCCCTTTTCTAATTTCCAGCGGGTGAAGGGATGAAAAAGCTCAAAATCTACATCCCCGGAATTAAATTCCCATCAATCTCACTCACAGGCAACGCCTGCGCCTTGAACTGCGCCCACTGCGGGAGGCATTACTTAGAGGGCATGAGAAAGCCTGTGAGGGGGGAGCTTTTAAATTACTGCCTCGACCTTGAGCGCTCCGGCGGAGTAGGCTGTCTGCTGAGCGGTGGAATGGACGGTCGCCTAAAGGTGCCCCTCGACTTTTACGCTCAAGAGATAAGAGAAATAAAGCATAGGACAAGCCTGAAGCTCAACGCCCACGTCGGATTTGTCGATGAGAACGATTTAGAGTTGCTCAAGTGGGTTGATGTGGTTTCCCTCGACTTCGTTGGCGATGACGAGGTTATAAAGCGCGTTTACAAGATAGACAAGACGGTGGAGGATTATTTGAAAGTCCTCGACATGCTCACCAAAAACGACATCAGAGTAGCACCCCACATAACGATAGGCCTCGACTTTGGGAGAATCCACTGGGAGTTCAGGGCAATAGATATACTTGTTGAATACCCCATAGACGTTCTCGTTCTGGACGTTCTGATTCCAACGAAAGGTACTGAGATGGAGAACGTTCCGAAGCCATCTGTAGAGGAAAGCCTTAAGGTTGTCGAATACGCGCGCGAGCTCTTTGACGGGGAGCTGAGCATAGGTTGCATGCGACCGCTCGGAAGGTGGCGGTTGGAATTCGACCGGGGAGCGGTTTTGGCGGGCGTTGACAGGCTGACGAACCCGCCGAGAAGGGTTATCGAATGGGCGAAAAAAATCAGGGACGTTGAGATAATTTACGAGTGCTGTGTGATGTGAGCATCAATAACGTCTCCGACGGCATCCCCTCGCCCCCTTGCTCTATGGCCATCGTCAGGTCGCCCAGTGAAACCTTTCCCCGGAGAGCCTCACCCCACCCGAGGAAAAACATGGAAAAGAGCATGGGCTCACCCCATGTTTCAAATAACCTCTGGTCTGCTGGGTTTTCCGAGCTCTTTTTCTGCCTCCCTAATGGCTCCATCAATGGCTTTTAAAAGGACTTCCTTCGGGACTTTAACGGTGATTTTTGCCCATGCAACAAAGAACAGAACCACCGTGTCACCAATGTTAGAGGCATAGATTATCTCCAGCGGGTCGTAAGTACCAAGCGTAAACCTGACAAAAGGCGGAGTGGCACAGCTGGCCAATCTGACGAGTGCCAAGAGTTCTTTTCCTAAACCCCGCTTTAGCTGGGCAGGGTCCCATACTACCCTCCACCATTCCTTGGGCAGTTTTCCTTTCTCAATGAACTCTTTCAGCTCCTTCAGGTCATCAATGTAATCCTTTAAGTTGACGGTGGCGTTTAGGACGTAAACGTCACCATAAATCTCGACATCGTACTCATTCAGGTAGCTTTCATCGCTCCTGTCCCAGAACTCACCGGGACGGAGGAGTCTAAATCTTAAATACTCCATTTCTACCGGCTTCCTTTGCATAATAAAGCTTATGTTTTTGATAGTGCGTTGAAGGTTTTTGGTAAACTCCCTAACGGGGACCCGGAAGTCTCTGCCACCTGAAAGTTTAATCGTAACGTGTTCTCCATTTCTCACAATTTTCAGTCCGAAAAAGTCACCGGAACCCTTCAACTCCGCAAGCCTCTCCAGCGCTTCCATGAACTCCTATACCGGGACGGGTTCATCGGTGAGGAATATGGACTCATCGGCTATTATTAGAACGGGAAACCCTTCCTCCTCTGCGGTGAAATAAAAGGAAAGACGGGCCATAACACAACCCCCTAATATTCAGACGCCCGAAATATCATCCATGACCTTTCTCTTCCACCAGAGGTATTCCGCCCTTAAGCCTTCCGGAACCTCATCGTCAAGCCTTCCGAGTGCGTTGAGTGTCACAGTCTTCATGCACAACCCGAGTCCCCTCGCCGAAAGCTCCACTTTCCTGATGGAGTACGTGGGGAGCAGTGCGTTGAAATCATCGGGATAACAAAGGACGACTTTGCCGTTTTTCCGCTTCATAATTACACCGAAGTCCTCCGGTAGTCCGAGAGTGAGCAGGAAAAAACCGTCAAAAGCTTTGCAGGAGCTTATAAGCGTGGTGTAGTCTGGCTCGTCTTCGAGCTCCATCCCTTTAAAGTCACTGGAGAGAAGGTAGGCGGTTCCCTTGGCAAGGCTACCTATGGCAAGTATCAACTTCAGGGAATGCACTGTTGAGAATACCTCAATCGGGCCGAGCTTTATCCTGTAGTGCCCCGGTGGGGCTACAATAGCCTTCCAGAGTGGCCCATCTCCAACAGTAAACTCGTCCCAGGTTAGAAAGCATTCCATGCATATCACACTCCTTTTGAAAGTTAGGAAAAACAAAAGGTTAAAAATCAAACGGGAGGCATGTCCCTTGGAAATGCAGTAACAACCTCCCACCAGTATCTAACCCTTTCTATCACCACTGTGTACCACTTCCCATTTATGTTCTTATGAAGGACAGCTCTATGCGTATCCTTCCATGGTTTACATTCTTCGATATCTGGGTTTTCTATAACTTGTTTAATGATATCCAACAGCTCTCTCGCTGAATTAACTTCCCATGGAGTTCCTCCGGGGATTTCTTGAGTTATATGTCGCTTGATGATGTGCCGAGCTCCGTACTGCTTGATTATCACAGGTCCCGCTTCACAACTCGGATGATATCCACCACTGTAAAATGCATGGAAGTTCCTATACTCCATATCAAAATCCTCTGCAAGTTTCTTAGCTTTGTTAGCATCCCAGCCGTTGAGGTATGCCTGTGCGAGAAGTTTGCCGTATTCTTTTGGGCTGAACAGGTCTTCGACGGCTTTAACTTCGTCCCTGTTTATCTTGATAATTGGTTTCACTATGACGGCTTCCTTTTTGAGGCCAAACCACTTCTTCTTGACATAACCGTAGCCAATCTCCGCCTCACTGCCCCAGATGTTCGTCTTGACGCCCTTGGCCAATTTCTGCCCGTTGTAGGTAATCTTGTCCGGGATCTCGCTTACAAAAGCCTCGGTGAACTCACTGACCGGCTTTGAGTACACGTACTTGGCGATTAGTGTTATAATGCTACCAACAGCCACTATCCACCCTATGCCCGGAACAAAAGCGCTGATAAACGGCTCTGCAACGACCGTAACACCACCAAACTGCGGCCTTACCTCGTCTCCGGGCTTTTTCTTAGGGGTTAACCCTGGTGGAACCGTCACAGTGCCGTTCACCGTACCGTTGACAAAGCTCGCAGTGGCACTGGCACCACCGAGGGTCATCCCAAAGAAGAGCACCACCAGGGCAAAGGCGAGAGCCCTCTTCCAGCCCATGAATTCACCTCCAGAGTTGTTCATCCGGATAATAAATCCAGAGATTAAAAAAGTTACTATCAAAAATTTAACAAAACGACGACAATTAAAATCAAATTACTGCATTGTGGAAGCGCCAAATTAAAACCGCCAAAACACGAAACTCAAAGAACCGTCAGAAGCCCGGCGGAACAGTAAAACCCCGAAAAAATCACGACGTGCAACGGAAACAACGGGTCCTGAATTTGGTTGACATCCACAATATGGGAGGAAATGTTGGGCTCATCCTTCCTCGCGTCATCACAAAATCAGAAAGGAGAACGCCAATCATCGCCCTCAGAGTTCCTCCTTGACCGTAACGAAGGACACCATGGTAACGGTCTGCCCTATGCCCTTTATTTCCCTGAGCTTGTCAACGACTATTTTACCGACTTCCTCTGAACTGGGGGCGCGGACTTTTATCAGCAAATCCCACTCACCGGCTATTATGTGAACCTCGTAGACACCCTCGAGGGACGCTATCCTTTCAGCGACTTCCCTCTGGCTCAGTCCTGCATCCGGGTCATATCTGGCCAGTATGAAGGCCGTCGTTCCGAGGTTAAGCTTCTTGTAATTCGGCTTAACCGTAAACTTCTCGATGATACCCTCGTCGAGAAGACGCTTAATCCTGTAGTGGACAGTCGTCCTTGGAATGCCGAGCTTCTTGCTGAGGCTCGCTATGTTCTCCCTCGCGTTTTCCTTCAGCTCTTTCAAGAGCTTCATGTCAATTGCATCGAGGTTACCCGCCATCGCGACCCCCTTCGTCATCTATTCAACTGTGTTTGCATATGGTTGATTAGATTGCTTATTTAAAGGTTTTCCCTTAACCATTGGGCAAAAGCCTCAAGGGCCCTTCCGCGGTGGGAGATTCTGTTCTTCTCCTCGGTTGTCATTTCGGCAAAGGTCTTATCGAATCCATGAGGCTTGAACACTGGGTCGAAGCCGAACCCAAACCTTCCCCTCGGCTCGGTCGTTATTTCCCCTTCAACAGTTCCAGTGAATAGGTGTAGCTCCCCGACCCAGCAGGCTATGACGCTCTTGAAGTGGGCCCTCCTGTTTGTTTCTCCCTCAAGGAGCTTGAGAATCCCCTGATAACCCAGCGTCCTGTAGACGTAAGCTGAGTAAACACCAGGAAAGCCACGCAAAGCGTCGACAAACAGGCCTGAATCGTCAAGGAAGAAAGGCTCCTTAATTCTCTCCGCCAGCCACATCACGCCGTATTCTGCAACTTCCTCAAGTGTATCCGCCTGTATCTCAGGATACTCAAAACGGAGCTGATAGACCTCAATCCCTAAGGGTTCGAGATATTTCTTGGCCTCTTCGACCTTGCCCGGGTTAGAAGTCACAAACGCCAGCCTCATACCACCACCGGAGAAGAAGGAGAAAGAAAGGTTAAAAATTTAGTCAATGGTGTAGCCGATTTTCTCGACTAGCTCCCTGCGCTCCTTCCTCTGCTCTTCTGTTTCAATCTTGTTCGCGGCCTTTCCATCAACGATTCCGAGAACGCTCCTGCCAAGGTCGGTCTCGGCCACTATGACCTGGAATGGATTCTCGCTGGCGCCGTAGACCATTGCCACAGCAGGATGGTTCTTAACGGTGTTGAGGACGTTTATCGGGAAGGCGTTCTTCATGAGGATTACGAAGACGTGACCGGCACCAATCTTGACCGCGTTCTTTGCCGCAAGCTCCTCAAGCTCCTTGTCATTGCCAGTAAAGCGGGTCAGCTGGGGCTTCGCCTCGTTCATCGCTATCCCGAATTTTATTCCTGGAACAGCCGTGAGAAGGGCCCTCGCAAGGTCGTCAACCGTGAATATCGAGAAGTTACCCTGTCCGATTATGACTTCAACCCCTTCTGGTTTTTCGATGTCAACCACCTCAATCTTCACCATTGCCATCACCGGAAGAATTTTAATACTCCAGCGATATAACTTTTTCCGCTCCGGTGGTGCCGATAATGGGCGGTGTGAAGGGGGATGAAATTGAGTTCCTCGTTGAAATTCTAAGCAAGTATCCCCTCGAAAGCCTTAGGAAGATAGCATCAGCTGAGGGGTTGGATTATTATCGGTTAAAAAGAATTTACGACAAGTATTATGGAAAGTATCTCGTGGTAAGCGCAACCTACAACATAAGGCTTCTCGGCCTGAAGAGCTTCGTTGGCTTCCTAAACGTCCCGGCGGATAGACTCCTAGAGGTTGCAAGCAGGATGACAAAAAACCCCTTCATTGGTTACGTTAATCCGGCCTTTGGCTTTAAAAATGGCCTGTCCATAATATTCTACGTCCCCAAGGAGCAGGTAAAGGACATAGACAAAATGCTCTCCAAATATTCCGACGACTTCGAGTACTACGAAGTCTGGGCATATCCTCCCCCTGAGAAGCCGAAGAAATGGGGTGCTTGGGAACTGAGTTACGACTACGCGATTCTTATGGACATTCTCAAGTGGGACGCGAGAACGCCGATGAAAAAGATAGCGGAGAGCTTGGGAAAAACCAGGCCGACGATACGATACATGATAAACAGACTCCGGGAAAAGAAAATCCTTGTCAGCTTCTTCCCCCTCGTTGATATGAACGTCCATGACAGGGGAGTTATAGGTATAACGAGCGAACTCAGAAAGGAAGTCCTTGAGAAGTTCAAGGAACACGAAATCTCCGCTGGTTATCTCCCAGGCAGGGGATATCTCCTGGAATGGTTCTTCTCGTCCAAAGAGGATATGGGAGAAAAGGTTCTCGAGTTCAGTGCCTACGTTGAGAAACTGCTCATTGAGTACTTTGAGCCAACTTTCAAGGAGTTAAACGACAAAAACAAGAGAACGGCCTTTCAGAGGATGGTAAAGAAAGATGGAAGTGGATACCACTCAATCCTTGAGTTCTAAGGTAGCATGGGACAGTATTCCATTCCGTCTATTTCGCCCGTTGCCTGATACTCAAGAGCCCTACAGTCGTGGCAGATGTACTTGAAGGGACACGTTGAACAGGCCGGTATCTTGTCCTTTGTCATCTTCCAAAAGGCCCTCAACTGTTTCTTTCTGATGGCATCTTTAAGGGCCATTTTGGTTAGGTCGCCAACGACGTAGTTCCTCAGGAGGGGACAGGGCAGGACGTAGCCCTCCACCGTAACGGCAACCGTTCCGGAGAGACAGTCGTGGTAACGCTCAACGCTGGGGTTGTAAATCCTGCGGAGTTCGATGACGTTAAAGTCTAGCTTTCTGACAGAGCCAGGGAAGAGAACATCAACGTATACTTCCCCATTAAAGTTACCTAGGAGAGCTTCGTTCATTTTATCATGCCTAACCGTTAGGAGAGCACCGTGGAGCCATGGATAAGCCGAGAGTTCATCCAAAGTGTGCTCCGGATAGCTGAGCTCCGCTATGAACTTGACCCCCTCAACAGGCGTAATCTTATCGAGGTCATCGATAAGAACAACCGCATAAACCTCAGGAAAATCGAGCTCGCTCGCAAACACTGCGAGTGCAAGGAGTGTCTCAACGTTGTCATAGTTTGTCAGCCAGAGTTCTTTACCCCCGAGCTTCCTGAACTCGAGGATTACTTCCTTCATTCTCTCAAGGCTCATCGGCTCCCTTCGGAGAATGAACCTGTTGTTGCCGATGCAACCTATCGAACGGGGGATTCCTTCGACCTCCGAGAACTTTCCCCTGCCACTTCCAACCTGAAATATAAGGCGTTCAAGTTTACCGTTGTGTATTTTTACCGACCAGGGCGGTTTTGAAACACTTACAACCGTCTTTCCCGGGAAGGCCTGGGGAGTTGGAACAACGTGAACTGCCTTCTCCATCATTGCTCACCGTAGAAATGGTCGTAAAAGCCATATTTATACTTTTTCTATTCGGATTTTGCTAACCACTAAATTTAGTATGCAAAAAACGAAAAATTCAGACCGGAACCTGCCTGTCACCCTCTATCCAGAAGGTTCCCTCTGTGGTAACTTCCTTTTTCCAGACGGGAACCCTCTTCTTTACCTCATCCAAAGCCCACGAGCATGCCTCGAAGGCCTCCTTTCTGTGCTTCGCGCTGGCAACTATAAGAATCGTGTCCTCACCAACTGGCAACTCGCCGTAGCGGTGCCATATAAGCATATCGAGGATTGAAAACCGTTTAAGGGCTTCCTCCCTGATGCGCTCCATCTCCTTTTCAGCCATCTCAGGATAAGCCTCGTAGACGAGCTTTTGAACACTTTTTCCGTGGCTTTCGTTCCTGACTTGGCCGAGGAAGACCACATAGGCACCACTCTCGGGGACACGGAGGAGTCGTATGGCCTCATCAACGCTAAAAGTTTCTTTAGTAAGCCTGACCTTCACCGAAACCACCACCTAAACATCGTCCGGAAGGTTTAAAGTTTTCATCCCCTGAGCGGAAAAGGGTGGGAAGATGAAAAAGCTCTTGACCATGCTCTTAGTTTTGGTAGTACTCTCAGCAGGATGCCTAGGAGGGGGCTCAAATAACGCAACGACCGAGGGCGGGAACACAGGGACTCCCGTGCACACCACTTCAACACAGGTTTCAACCACCAGTCCAAAGAAGGAATCCTCAATAAACCCCCTTAAAGCCCTCGAGATGATAAAACAGTACACCTACGAGGAAAACGCGACGGCCGAGCTGGATATAGAGATGAAAACTGGGAACATCACACAAGAGACAAACGTAAGTCTCGTTGTATACGAAAGGGGATACGTTGACCTAGAAGGAAAAAGGGCCCGGATAGAGACGAGAACAACGACCCTGCCAGACAACGTGACCCTCAACACGACCTGGGTAATCATAGGTCAGAAGGTCTACGTGGAGGACTTTAGAAACATCACCATCGAGAACGACACTTCATTCTGGAAAATTAACCCGGTTTCCCTGGCGAGGGAACTCCTCAGGCTCAAGCCCGTGGGCAACTACACCGAGAACGGCACGCTGGTTCTCACGTATTCCGTCCCAGGGGAACTGATAATCCCCCTCGCGGAGCTCTACTTCACGACGCCAGATATGAACACAACGGTCACAGACGCTACCGCGGAGCTGTACTTCACCAAGAAGGGCTTTATCGGAATGAGGCTAACCTATGAGATTGTCGCAACGACCACAACGGCCGGCCTTGGGGGGGAAATCAGCGTTAGGGAAAGGGGCCTGTGGAGGGGTAAAATCGAAATAACCTCCGTAAACGAAAAGAAGGAAGTCAAGGCACCCCCTACCTGAGCTCCACTACATCAAAGGTGTTGTAGGCCAAATCAACCAGGAGGAGCTTGTTGAGCAGGGGCTCTCCAAAGCCAGTCAAGAGCTTTATTACCTCCATCGCCTGAATTGAACCTACAACCCCAGCCGTCGCTCCGATTATGGGGAACTTCCCCTTCTTTTCCCTGACACTCGGGAAAATCTCGCGGAGGCTCTTGGTTTTTCCGGGGAGAATTGTCGTAACCTGACCAAACGTCCCCTCGACGGCACCATGAACGAGCGGGATTCCCGTTTTCTGGGAGTACTCATCCAAGAGAAAGCGCGTTTCAAAGTTGTCGAGACAGTCAACTATGACGTCGACCCCCTCAAGAACCTCCTCGATGTTGTCGCGCGTTAGTTTCCCCACGAAGGTCTCGATTTTTACGTCGGAGTTGAAGCGCTCCAGCTTCCATTTAGCGGAGAGGGGTTTGGGGTTTTTGTTAATGTCTTCCTCCCAGTGGAGTATCTGCCTGTTCAGGTTGCTAAGTTCAGGCTCCTGCTCGTCTATCAAAAGGAGCGTGCCTATCCCAGCGGCGGCTAGGTAATAGGCAACGGGACTTCCGAGACCGCCGACGCCGACGACGGCGACCTTCGCGCTTTTGAGCTTTTCCTGCCCCTCAACCCCAAAGACCATTATCTGCCTGTCGTACCTTTCGAGTTCCCTATCGCTCAGCATCTCAACCACCGCTCACCGGGGGGAATATAGCTATTACATCGCCGTCGCGCAGAACCTCATCAAAGCGGACGTAACGGCCGTTTCTGGAGACGTTCACATCTGCTAAGTCATCGTCTTCGGCGAAGACCTCGTTTTTCAGAACCGG
>NZ_WAKV01000081.1 GCF_015523185.1 Thermococcus sp. | reverse complement strand
TGGGCAACGTCGGCCATAACTATCGAGCGGAGCCTCTGATTTTGAAGAACGAGGCCTATTTTCCTCGCGGATTCAATATCGCCGACGAGCGTGTAAAAGCGGGCAACCTTGGCCCAGACCTCCTCGGAACGGGAGAAGCGCGCTATGGTGTTAACTATATCCCTCTTTTCCAGCCCGGGCTCTTCTAAGATGCGGTTCATCAGGGCCTTTCCGACAACTCTGGCTTCATCCTCGGAAAGGGCACCCAAGAACACCCCGAGGGACGAGGGGTTCTTGTCGAGGACGTCCAAAGCGACCCGCTCGAAAAGATTCATGTCACCGACCTTCCTGAGCATCCCGACGGCGAGCTCGCCCCTCCCAGCGAGTGCCAGTGCAGTGGAGAGCTCGGGGATGAAACCCTCCCCAAACTTCTTCGATAGTTCCTCGGCGAGGGCTATGAAGGAATCGGCGTATCTCTCAATGACACCGAGCTCGCTGAGGCGAAACGCAAGCTCCTTGAAGGCCTGCTTCGCCCACTCTTGGGAGTTCATCTCGCGGACAGCCGAAAAGGCACTTTCATAACTGCCGAGTGCTATTAAAGCCTTTGAGAGCTCAAGGAGGGCCTTCGAGCGGTAGGGCTCGTCGGTTATGTACTCCAGGATGAGCCTAATCTTCCTGAGCCTGTAGGCGGTCTTAATGGGTTTTAGCTCGAGTGAGCGGGAGATTCCCCTGACTAGGGAAACGAGGGTGACCTGTCTGAGGTCATCGTCTGATATTTCCACGGCAAACGTTATCGCCTCACCTATATCTCCGAGGCTCAAAAGGGACAGCGAAGCCATTTTAAGGAGCTCGTCCCTCTGGGGAGGGCTTAAACTCCTCGACTCCAAGAAAATCCTTGAGAAAACCTTCTTGTAGGCCTTGATTTTGGCCCTCCCGAGCGAGACGCCGATGGAAAGCAGGGCCTTGAGCATCGTGAACGGGTCGTCTATTGATGCCAATGACTCGAAGGCACTAAGAAAGGCACGCTTGTAGAGGGGATGGGCCCTCTTTGCGAGTTCCTCTCCGACCCTCGCGTAGGTAACCGTCCTTACGTACGGGTCCGGGATTTCCTTCACTGATTCGAGCACCTCAAGGACGAGCATGGCAACCACCAGTCTGGCTTGGAGTGACTTACTCGGAAGCTTTTTAAAAACTTACCCGGAGCGCAATCCATGTATGGAGTTATTTTGGGAAAGAACCCAGAGCTGGGAAGGGCAGAATTCTTCGCCCTCGCAAGGCGCTTTGGCCTAAAGGTCAGGCCCCTTGAGGAATCAAATAACTGGATTGTCTTTGAGTCGAAGCCCTCGGTGGAGAGACACTTCCGCTGGCTCGGGGGTTCGCTCAAGTTAATTAGAATCGTTGGAGAAAGCGAAGAAGCCATCAAAGACCTTGAATACGCCAGGCTCTTCACGGTAAGCCTGTACGGGAGAGACGACTGGAAGCTCTGGAGGAAACTGGGGAGCAAAGTAAAGAGGCACTTCAAAGAAACCGGACCAGCAAAGTTCTTCAAGCCGGCCAAGGTCTATTCCATGCCTGCTGAGTTAATTCTGAAGGGCTTTCCTGAAGTCAAGGACATAGTGTTCCTCTTTAGAAACGATGGGAGCTTTCTCGTCGGGGAAACGGTTAGGGTTACAGACCCCTTCGAGCTGAAGAAGCTCGACGTTGAGAGGCCCGTCCAGAGGCCAATCCTTTCCATTCCGCCGAGGCTCGCCAGGGTAATGGTAAACCTCACCGAAGTCAAGAAAGGAAAATTCCTCGACCCCTTCTGCGGGATTGGAACAGTCCTCCAGGAGTTCGTCCTCCAGGGATTGCCCTCTTACGGGAGCGACCGCAACCCCGAAAGAGTTGGGGAAGCTAGGAGAAACATCGAGTGGCTGAGGAGGGAGTTTAGAGTCAAGAACTCGGCCAGAATAGAGGTCTGCGACGCCAGAAAGCTCAAGAGATGTTTCCGCGAGCGCTTTGATGCGATAGTTACGGAACCCTACCTCGGGAAGCCCTTAAAGAGGAACCCCAGCAGAGGAGAGGCTATAAAGATGGCCAACGAGCTCGACCGTTTTTACTATTCAGTCTTCGAGAGCCTTGCGGACGTTTTAAAGCGAAACGGAAGGGTCGTTTTTGTGTTTCCCGCCTACAGGCTGAGGGACGAGAGCATCTACCGGAAGGAGCGAGGGTGGCTCGGAAAGCTCGGCTTTGAGGTTCTGGGGAGGTACCTCGACTACGAAGAAAGGCACCGCCTAATCAGGGACATCCACGTGATAAAAAAGAGGGGTTAGGAGAGCTCCTCAACCGGGAGCTTCATCCTGCTCGAGACGAGGAGAAGCACTATACCAAGAAGGGCCATGCTGAGGTAGATTATCATTCCCGTTGTAACGCTATGGACCAAGACGAACATGACGTTTGGAGCCACCGCGTTCGCTGAGTTCGAGATTAGACCGAGGGCAAAGCTGGCCTCAGGGTAGATTTCCTTTGGATAGGCCGCTGGAGCCGTTGTCCAGAACGCTGGTCCAGTTCCCTGAACGATTCCCGTTACAGCTATTCCAAGGAGCGCGAGGGTGTAGTCGTTGGCGCTTATGGCCTTCCAGACGATAAAGAGACCGAGGAATGTTACGGCGTATGAGAGCGTCATAACACTTACGATGGCCTTGAAGAGACCGCGGTTGCTGGTGTTCTTAACGGAGAGACGGTAGCCGAGGTAGCCCATGATTATGGACCACAGCCCCATTGAGACCTCAAGGGTCATGACGAGGTTCGCCACCTGCGCGTCGCTGAACTTGACGTTGTGGAGCGTGAAGGAGCCGAGGGTGAAGATAATCCAAAGGGCCGGGAAGAAGGTGAACCCAAAGACCCAAGTGAAGGGCATCTTCCAGACATTAACTCCCTTGGAAGAGTGCTTCTCCTTAGGAATCTCGAAGTCCTCAACGAAGAGCCACCATATTGCGAGCATGACGTACATTATAACAGCAGAGATGATGAAGGCCTCGGTAACGGAGGACCAGCTGGCCTTGCTCCCGCCAGCCCACTTGGCAAGGTTTATGCCGTAGATTCCACCCCAGAATATTCCAGAGAGGATTACACCCTTGGCAAATGGCCTCTCAGCCACGAAAAGCCTGCCAATCTGGTTGCTGAAGACCGCTATGAGGGCAACTATAAAGCCCTGAAAGAAGCGTAGCGCAACAACACCCCACCAGTTGGGCATGAATGGAATCAGGAACTGAGGAATCGCCGCGAAGCTCACTATTAAAGCCACGCTCCTCTTGAAGGAGCCCTTAAAGAGACTCGTTCCACCGAGGAGAAAGGCCACAAAGAGTCCAACGACGTAGGCCGTCTGCTGATAACTCATCATTGCCTCTGTTATGCCGTAGTGTGCCAGAACCACATCCTTAAACTTTTCCAGCATGTGCATGGTTCCGAAGCCCGAAGCCAAGAGTACCGTGTTTATCAACACAGTTGACCATCTCTTTTCCATGGCAACCACCCCTAAAGCTTTCCGAGTAGCATCAGAATGCCGAAGACGATGAACAAAACCCCGGCGCCCTCGTGAATTAAATCCATAGGGAGGACATCGCCAAGAACTTCCCCAACGAGGGCGCCGATGATATTAACGGTCGCGAGAGCGAGGATTGCGCCGATAAAGGCCGTTTTCCAGCCATACTTAGAAGCGAAGGCTATAGTTGTCAGCTGGGTCTTGTCCCCGAACTCGGCCAAGAATACGGCTATAAAAACTGCAATGAGGTTTTCCATGAAACCACCTCAGAGCTTTGAGAGGGCCTCCTTCATCCTCTCCATGGCCTCGATGAGCTTATCCTTCTCGGTCGCGTAGCTTATCCTGACCCAGCCCTCCCCATGCTTTCCAAAGGCCGTTCCCGGAATCACAACGACCCTAGCATTGTCGAGGAGCCAGTCGGCGAAGTCCTCGCTCGTCATGTCGAGCTCGGGGTCAATTTTAACCCAAACGTAGAACGCACCCTTGGGCCTGAAAGGCTGTATATGGGGCATCTCGTTAAGGTACTTAAGGACGAGCTTTCTCCTCTCGTCATAGACCTTTCTCATCCTTTCAACGGCCTCCCAGCTCCTCTTGTCGCGGAGGGCCGTTATGCCTGCTATCTGGACGAAGGAAGTAACGTTTCCAATGACGTAGGCGTGAAGCTTAATCATATCCCGGATGACCTGCTTAGGGGCTATGGCAAAGCCAAGGCGCCAGCCGGTCATAGCGAAGGTCTTTGAGAAGGAGTTGGCAAGGATTGTGTTATCGGGAGCGTACTTAATCATCGGGTAGTGCTTAGCCCCCTCGTAAAGGAAGTGCTCGTAGGGCTCGTCACTAAGAATGTAGATGTTGTAATCCTGAGCTATGTCAGCTATTGCCTTGACGACTGACTTCTTCATAACCGCTCCAGTCGGGTTGTTAGGATAGTTGATAACAATCATCCTCGTCCTCTTGGTTATAGCCTCAACGAGCTCGTCGGGGTTAAGGCGAAACTTGTACTCCTCCCTCAGGGGAATCCTTATGATTCCTGCCTCGGCTATCTTTGCATCCTCAACGTAGCAGACGAAGGCCGGGTCGGGAATAATAACGTCGTCACCCTGCTCAAGGATACTCTGGAACGCCAGATAAGTGGCCTCGTAAGCGCCAGCGGTGACAAGGATGTTGTCAAGCTCAACATCAACATTATAAAAGTCCTTGTAGTACTCAGCTATGGCCTCCCTGAACTCGGGAATGCCCGCGTTGGGCGTGTAGTGGGTGTAACCTTCATCGAGAGCCCTCTTCGCGGCGTCCTTAATAACCTCCGGAGTGTCAAAATCGGGCTCACCTATTCCAAGGGAAATAACGTCTTCCATCTTCGAGGCCTTTTCGAATAGCTCTCTAATCTTCGAGCGCTGGATTATGTTTATCCTTCCGGCGAGGAAATATTTTCTCTTCTTGTAACGCATTCTGCATCCCCCCGGGCACTGCGAGGGTGTGAGAGGTGTAGTATATAAATCTATCCTCAAACAGACGTGGGGAAAAGGAGAATTGCCCCTATAAAACTTCGACAAGAGCTGATTTTTCAAAAAAAGTTTTCGCAATTTCATCAGAACAGTCATCAAAGGGTAGTTCCTCAAGGCCAAGTTTTTCAATGATTCCCCACGCCCGGGATTCATCACCAAAGACTACTAGGTAATTGGGGCCTTCCCTAACTCCGACGTCCTTTATGGCCTCCTTAATCTGAAGCGTTCCTGCCAGACGGAGGAGTAGTTCCCCACCGAGGGTCTTTGCGTGGTTAGTTCCCCGCTCAAAGGCCCTGAGGGCAAGTATTGAGGCGAAGGCAACAACCTTCCAACATCCGCTATTGACCAACTGAACGCTCTCCCCGAGGTAAGGAAGGACTTTCTCAACGTTTTGGACTGAAACCTTTGAAAGGAAAACCCCATCCGTTACTTGAATCACTTCCGAACCACCGTCTTTTCGTTTAGACGTTTACCTTAAAAGAGTTTTCTAAAAATTTTTTGAAAAAGATAATATTATAATATTAAGATAGAGGCACAAAGTATTTAACTAATTAATCACTACCTATCACAGCGGCTCAATGAACGTGGTGGTGCAGGAATGAGCAGGATGAGAATTATAAGTGTTCAGCTTCCGCAGGGCCTCATAAACGCGATGGACCAGTTAGTTAAGAAGGGGGTTTATCCCAACAGAAGTGAAATCATCCGTGAGGCAATTCGCGAGCTTCTGAAGAGGGAACTTTACCAGCTTGACGCTGAAAACCGCTCAACACCCGATTACATCATAAAATAAGCAGTTTAAATTTAGGATTTAAATCAGCTCACACTCAACGCTGGGGGTTGGGGCATATGGTGTTTAAACTGCTCGAACAGGCGGGGATAAAGATAGACCTCGACGACGAGCCAAAGAGGCCAAAGATGGAAGAGAACCTTATGGAGGATGATGACGATTTGATAAAGATTGTTATCGTTGGTGTCGGTGGTTCTGGTAATAACACAATAACGCGCCTTTATGAGCTCGGCGTCCAGGGGGCGGAGTTAATAGCGATGAACACCGATGCTCAGGCCTTGAAGCACGCAAAGGCCCACAAGAAGCTTCTCCTGGGGAAGGAAATAACGCAGGGCAAGGGTTCCGGCGGAGACCCCGAGATAGGCTACCGCGCGGCGGAGGCAAGCGCCCACGAGATAGCCGAGACGATTGGAGATGCTGACCTCGTCTTCATAACGGCCGGAATGGGCAACGGAACCGGAACAGGAGCGGCTCCAGTCGTTGCGAGAGTCGTAAAGGAGCGTGCGAGGCACAACGGCAGGTTCAGGGAGCCCCTTGTGGTTAGCGTCGTAACGTTCCCCTTCAAGAACGAGGGCAAGCTGAGAATTGAGAAGGCCAAGGCCGGTATAAAGGCCCTCCTCTATTACTCCGACACCGTTGTGATAATAGAAAACGACAAGCTCCTCCAGCTCGTTCCAAAGCTCCCGATAAACGCCGCCTTCCGCTTCGCCGACGAGATAATAGCGAGGATGGTGAAGGGAATAACCGAGACAATAAAGCTCCCGTCGATGGTGAACATAGACTTCGCCGACGTTTATAGCGTCATGAAGAATGGCGGTGCGGCTTTGATAGGAATAGGAGAGAGCGACTCAAGCAACCGGGCCGTGGATGCCGTCAAGAACGCCCTCCAGAACAAGCTTCTCGATGTTGAATACGGGAGCGGTGAAAAGGCCCTCGTCCACTTTACAGTTGGACCAGATATAAGCCTCGGCGAAATCAACGAGGCTATGAACATCGTCTATGAAAAACTCGGCGAGAAGAGTGAAATCAAGTGGGGGGCAAGGATTGACGAGGACATGGGCAAGATGGTCAGGGCCATGGTCATAATGACTGGCGTTAAGAGCCCGCACATCCTTGGTGGTGAAACGGCACTCCAGCTGGCCCCCAAGGAGGCACTTCTACCGGCGAAGCCCAAGAAGACTTTCGAGTCCTTTGAAGACAAACTCTACAAGACGATAGCGAGGAGAGAGGAACCAAAGTCTGGGCTTCCATCATACATAAGCCGGGTCCTTGACGACTTCGAGGACCTCTCCTGATTTCCCCTTTAGTTAGGTGAAACCCATGGCAGTGGTAATCAGCGTTGCCAATCAGAAGGGGGGAGTCGGGAAGACCACCCTGACGATGAACCTCGGCTTTGCCCTAGCGGATATGGGGAAGAGGGTTCTCCTCGTTGACGTTGACCCCCAGTTCAACCTCACCTTCGGACTAATCGGCATGAAGGTTCTTGACTACGCCGAGAGACACGTTGGGACGCTTATGACCAGAGAAAGCGAGATTAACGAGAGCCTTATACATGTGAGGAAAAACCTCGACCTTATTCCCAGCCATCTGAACCTTTCAGCGAAAGAAATTGAAATCATAAACGCCTACAACCGCGAAAGGAGGCTTGAAAAAGCACTCCTACCGATTCTGCCGGACTACGACTACGTCCTAATTGACAACCCCCCGAGCATGGGCATCTTCCTCGTAAACTCGCTGACTGCCTCCGACTACGTCTTGATTCCCCTCGAGCTCAGCTACTTTGGAGTTATAGGAATGCAACTCATGTTCAACCTCATGAGAATGATACGCGAAGAAACCAACGAGAACCTGAAACTCCTCGGTCTCGTTCCAAACAAGTTCACCAAACAGACGAAGGTTCCAAAACTCCGCCTCAAGGAGCTTAAGGAGACGTATCCAGACGCACCAATCCTCGCGACCATTCCAAAAGCCATAGCCCTTGAGAAGGCCCAGAGCGAGGGGAAGAGCATATTTGAATTTGATGGTAAGAGTCGCGCCGCGAAGGCCTTCCTAAAGCTCGCCAAAGAGGTGGTTGAGATTGCCGAGGGATAAAATCCCCAAGCTCTTCGACGGCTCGATAGACGAGCTTACGAAGCCGACGAAGCCATCAAAACCGAAGAAAGAACACAACCTGAAGAATGAGAAGATGCAGAAGACCCTCTACGTCAGCAGGGACATGAACGTAAAGCTCATACAGCTCTATGCTGAAGAGGGGAGGAGGCAGAGCGCAATAGTGGAAGATGCTGTCAACCTCTACTACTACCTCCGCCTCGCCCTCGGGGAGAAGAAGTTTGAAGAACTCTTAAGTGCTGTAAAAAGGGAGGACCCCGAGTTCCTGCGCGATTACATCTCAAAGCTGAAGCCTTAGGGCCCCACCCCGGGTAAGGTCAAATCAGGGGTAAAATAAGGCGTTAAATCACTCGCAGTAGGTTTCCACAATCCTCTGGATTATCTTACTCGTCTTTGCCCTGTCACTCTTGTAGAGGTACGGAACGCGAATTACCTGAGCGTTTATCCCGTGTTTTCGAAGTTCTTCCTTAAGTTTCTCGCAGTTAAAGTTCTGGTCTGGGCCAATGGCTATGACGTCTGGGTTTATCCTCCTGACCAGCTCAAAGTCTATAGTCCCGGGCGAGCCTATGTAAACCTCGTCAACGTATTTTATCGCCCTCAGGAGCTCCGCCCTGTCCTCAGCAGGGTTTATTGGGTCGCGCCTCTTCTGCATCCTCACGGTTTCGTCGTGAGCTACTATAACGACAAGCTCGTCGCCGAGTTCCCTTGCCTGCTTCAAAAAGTGGATGTGACCTACGTGAAGGATGTCAAAGACGCCCCCAACGAGAACCCTGATTTTCCTTTTTTCTCCCATTTCATCCCACCGTGACGTTCCAGATTTTATCCTTCGCATGGTGGATGTTCTTCACCGCTTTGCCCTTGGGCTTCTTCTTCATTTCCTCCCCGCTCATGAGGGCTATCCCGATGGCAAGGGGCCTTCCGTACTGCTCCTCAACCACGAAGACAAAGTCACCCTCCCTTATGTTCTCGTCGGCGTCAACTATCCCCGCCGCCATCACGTCGGCACCGTTGATGATGTATGGAACGGCTCCTTCATCAACCACAACCCGCCTCGGCCACTTCCTCAAGTCCTCCTCATTGGACAGCTCGTAGAGCGCTATGACAAGGGGAAAGATTAAGCCCTTGCGCCTTATGAAGAAGGGCTTTCCGTTGACGAGGAGAATCTCGGTGGTCTTGTCGAACTCCGCGAGCTCAACACGGTCCTTTTTGTTCAGCATTTTTTTCGCTATCTCCTCTCCGAAAATCTCGCTCATCTCGAGGATTATCTCCTTAACCTCCTTCTTGCTCAATGGATGCTTGACCTTCAGCTCCATGCTTCCACCTCCTCGTGAATCTTCCTCGCGCTCTCCCTTGGATTATCACTCTGGTATATCGCCCTTCCCACGATGATGTAATCGGCACCGGCTTTTAAAACGTCCCCTACCTTTCCCCCCTGAGCACCGACGCCGGGCGTTATCACCCTAATCCCCGGCTTCAGCTTTGAACGGATGTAAGCGACGCGCTCCGGCCTTGTTGCGGGTGCTATAACACCAAAAGGCTCAAGCCCGTTGGCCATCTCGATGAGTTTATCTGTCACCGGCTGGATGAACTCTTTTGCTCCAAGGTGGCTCATCTCAACGACAATTATAGTCTCTCCGAGCTCCATTACCGCTTTAACGCTATCCCTTCCGACGAAGCCGTGGATTATGATGTAGTCAGCACCGGCTTCAAAGACTTTTCTGGCTATCAGCCTGTTTGTATTTGGAATATCCGCGAGCTTCAAATCCGCTATGACCGGAAGTCCCGTCACTTGCTTCAGTTCTGATATTATCCCGAGACCCGAACCTAGGATGAGTGGCCAGTTGACCTTAATCGCCCAGAGGTAGTCGGCAGTTTGACGGGCTATTTCTATGGCCTTTTCGCGGTCGTAGAGGTCAAGAGCGAGAATTAGCCGGTTCACGCTTTCACCTCACGAGAGACTTTATCTCCTCTGGGACGTCCTTCAAAAATACGGCAACGTGATAGGCACTCTTCATCGCATCCGCCGGATTCTCGGCCCACGTAACGACAACCATGTCTCCCTCCTCCGTTCTGATGGTGGAAAGCCTTTCGGCAAGTTCCGGCATCGTTTCCTTCAACGGCCTGCCGTCCTCAGGAAAAACGATTTCCCCTTTCTTAACGACCAGAATCATTGCACCCCTAGCGAAGAACCTTATCGCCTCGTCCCTGAGCTCGATGCTCTTGAACTCCGGCGGATTTTTCACGACGAGTGCATAGGCCGGAAACCCATCAACCTTCCCTGCAGAGTAAACTTCAGAGAAGGCCTTCGAAAGTTCCCCAATGAGTCCCCTTCCATTTTCGCTCAGGACGTGGCCCCTCTGGGAGGACTCTATGAGTCCCTGCTTCGAAAGCTTCCTCAACAGCGTTCTGACACTTCCCTCTCCCAAGTCGAGGAGTTCCGAGATTGTCTTCCTTCCAATGGGGTTTTTCATTAGGAAAAGAACCGCGACCGCGTCTTCAACGGTGAACTCTGGATAGGCTCCCCTCTTCCAGCTCATTCTCACCCACCGAGAAGAATAGGAAAAGGGAGTTAAAAGCTTGCCGTCAGAGCCACTTAGGCTTGAGACCGGCCCACTGGCGCATCTTCTCGTGAGCTATTATGCGTGGTATGTTCCTCGCTTCCTTCGGTCCGGGGTTCTTCATGTAGAAGGCGTTGACCTCATAAACCGTTCCGAACTCCTTCCTGTCAACGGCTATCTTTCCGAGCCTGACGAGGTCGACGAGGAGACCTGCCAAAGCTGGACTGTCGTTTATCCTGCCGGTTATGACGAGCTCATCGTGGGCGCCGTTGAAGCTCACGTACTCGATGTGCATAGCTATGAACTTCTTGTCGCCGAGCGGCTCGAGGAAGCCAGTGGGCTTTATGTAATGCGGCGCATCATAGCCAAGGAGGTCCTGGACTATGCTCGACTTAGTGAACTCCTTGCTCTTGTTGCGCTCCTTGTCAGTCAGAGCGAGGAAGTCCTGGTTTCCGCCGATGTTGAACTGCGCTATATCAAGGACGTAGCGGTTCCTCTGGGCAAGGTGGCTGAGTATGTCGGCTGTGAGCGGCGTTGCGCCGGTGGCACCGTCGTCGCCGAAGATAACGAGGTTGCTCTCCTTCGCTAGCTCGACGAAGACCGGGTCGTTGGCTATCAGAGTTGGAATCGCGTTGACGAAGGCCGCTCCTCCAACTTCTTTTGCGTACTTTGCTGCTGCATAAACGTAGACCTGCGTCGCGGTGAGCCTGTCCTTCCTACCTTCCTCGATAGCTTTCTCGAGCTCCTCCCTGCTCTCGAAGGGGACAAAAGCTTCAGTGGTGCAGACGTTGACGAAGACATCTGGTTTAAGCTCCTTCCACTCGCTGACGAGCCTC
Source organism: Thermococcus sp. (assembly GCF_015523185.1). NCBI lineage: Archaea > Methanobacteriati > Methanobacteriota > Thermococci > Thermococcales > Thermococcaceae > Thermococcus > Thermococcus sp. The sequence goes on along the minus strand of NZ_WAKV01000081.1, from coordinate 5,377 downwards.
TCAACGGCCTCCTTGAGGGTCATCTCGTCGTCGAGACCGGTCGCTTCAATCGGGAGGTTCCTGAGGCTTCCGAGATGGATACCCTTCCTGATTGTGATTCCCTTGAGGCTCTCTGGAGCTTCCGGGTCATAGGTTTTAACGACCTCGTGGAGGTCCTTTCCGACCTTTGCCCTGTCAACGTCGTAGGAACCAACTATCTCTATGTCCTCAATCTTAATCGGGAGCTCGTTGGCGAGGGGAACACCATAGGGCTCGAGCTTTCCTGCCTTTATCTTTTCAAGACCGCTCGCAAATATGCTTGCCACGTAGCCCTGTCCGAGTATAACAACCCTGACCATTTTCTCCCACCTCCTTTTTGTTGTTTTCAAATATTTTATAACAGTTAAATAGTTTTTGGTTGCGAAACTTTTCTGGAGATGAAATAGAGTGTGAGAGCCACCCGCAGGTTCGTCAGGACTGCCAATAGGACAAAGAGAGCTTTCATAAAGGCTGAAACGGGATACAGCAGGAAAAGCATCGTGAGAAAGACCCTCTCGTCCCTCTTTCCGGGCAGTTTTCTGAGGGCTGGTACTTCCAAGTAGGCATCTCTACAAAAGGCCCCCTTAAACCTCTCCGTCGAGTAGCTGACCATAACCGAGCCGAGGAGGGCCAAAAGCGCGATGAGATACCAGAAAGGCCCCCTTAGAGTCGAGTAGGCCAGCAGGGCCAGAAAGCTCCCGTCAACGTAGCGGTCGAGAATTGAGTCAATGTAACCGCCAAGCCTGCTCGTTCTCAGGGATGCCCTCGCTATCTCGCCGTCAACGCCATCCAAAATGGAGCTAAACTGGTAGAGGATTCCTGCCAAGGGGAGGTTTACGAGGGTCAGCAGAGCGGAGAAGATTCCCAGAGCGAAGGTAAATGCCGTCATTTCGTTTGGTGTGACTTTATCCACGAGGAGGGCGCTTATCTCAGTTGAAATCTTTCTGTTCAAGTGCCTGCTGACGAAACCGTCGCCGATTCCTTTCACAGCGGTCTTAACCAGCATTTTCCTCGCCCTTTTTATCTCCTCAGGCGTGTCAACGTCCGTCCAGCCGAGGCCGTCAATGAACGTAACGGGCAGTTTTGCTCTCTCAACGACCTCGCTGAGCGAGTAATCGCCGTTCTTCTCGCGCTCAAGCTCTTCCGTCACGTTGAAAATCCCATCATCGAGGACGAAGAAGCCCGTGTCAACGGCGTCCCATTCCTTCAGCCCTTTTCCAATGCGCTCAACCCGGTCGTTTTTCACCCTGACTTTCGTTGCCTCGCTGATGTCAATCCATCTCGGCCTTCTGTCCGCTATGAGGCCATTTCCACCTATGGCTTTTTCAACGAAGGCCTCTGAATAAACGTGGTCGCTCATCACAAGGACTAACTTTCCGGAGACGGTTCCCTTCGCGAGGTGGAGGGAGTGTCCGTTGCCCTTCTCAGGCTCGGGGTTTATAACCAGCTCCGCGGTAAAGCCGTGCCTTTCCAAGAACTCCCTGTAAAGCGGGGCGTAGCGTTCGTTGGTGACTATAACGAAGCGCTCAACACCGTTCCTCTGGAGGAGCGTCATCGTCCGGTACAGAATCTCCCTTCCAGCAACTTTGAGGAGTCCCTTAGGCTTCCCGCCCATCCTTGTTCCGAGGCCGGCCGCTAGAATCACTGCGGTTTTAGGCATCGCCATCACCTTTTTAAGGCCCTCAGCATGGCATCATTGGGAGAAGCGAATTTAAATTAACCGTAGGTAATTTAAAGTTTTCGGTGGTGGAAATGCGCGTCGCTGTCCTTTATTCCGGTGGGAAAGATTCAAACTACGCCCTCTATTGGGCTCTGAAACAGGGGTTTGAGGTGAAGTACCTCGTCTCAATGGTCAGCGAGAGCGAGGAAAGTTACATGTATCACGTGCCCAATATCCACCTAACGGAACTACAGGCAAAGGCCATAGGGATTCCACTTATTAAGGGCTTCACGAGCGGTGAAAAAGAGAAGGAAGTAGAGGACATGAAGGCCGTTCTCGATGGGCTTAAGATAGACGGTGTTGTCGCTGGAGCTCTTGCGAGCGAGTACCAGAAGAGGAGGGTGGATAGGGTTGCCGAGGAACTCGGCCTTAAGAGCTTCGCTCCCGCATGGCATCGGGACCCTATCGAGTATATGCGAGAGCTTATCGGTATCTTCGACATTGTAATGGTTGGCACCGCTGCCTACGGCCTCGATGAGCGCTGGCTCGGCAGGAAAATAGACGAGAGGGCTTTGGAAGAACTTATCAAGCTCCACGAGAAGTACAAAATTCACGTTGCTGGTGAGGGCGGGGAGTTCGAGACCTTTGTGAGGGACGCGCCCTTCTTCAAAGCCAGAATAGTCTTCGACGAGGTTGAGAAGAGGTGGAACGAGTGCAGCTATTCCGGCGTGCTTGAGGTCAAGAGGGCGCACCTTGAGAAAAAGCAAAATTAAATTTTCCTTCACATCTCCAGTAACTTTATTTAGTGCAAAGGCGTACTTCCTACAGGTGGTGGTGTGATAGAGGTTGAGAACCTTACCAAGCGCTTCGGCGGAAAGGTGGTCCTCAAGGGCATCTCCTTCACCGTTCACGACGGCGAAATCTACGGCCTCCTCGGGCCGAACGGGAGCGGAAAGAGCACCACAATGAGAATTCTTGCCGGAATAATCCCTCCGAGCAACGGTAAGGTCGTTATAAACGGGATAAACGTCGCGGAAAGGCCGATGGACGTGAAGAGAATAACCGGCTACATCCCGGAAACACCCCTTCTCTATGAAAGCTTAACCCCAATGGAGTTCTTCTCCCTCGTCGGGAGCATAAGGGGAATTCCCAAGGGAGAACTGGAAGGGCGCGTTGAGAGGCTTGTGAGCGCCTTTGGAATAGGGGAATACATCGGCGAGCTGATAGGAACGCTGAGCTTTGGAACACGGCAAAAGGTTTCCATAATAGCGGGCCTCCTCCACGACCCCGAGGTTCTGATATTTGATGAGGCAATCAACGGCCTCGACCCCAAGAGCGCGCGGATTATGAAGGAGCTCCTCAACGGCTTCAAAGAGGAGGGGAAAAGCATAGCCTTCTCCACCCACGTCCTCGCCATAGCCGAAGCGGTCTGCGACAGAATAGGGATAATCTACAACGGCGAGCTCATAGCGGAGGGGACGCCGGATGAACTGAAGAGCTTTGCCCACGAGGAGAACCTTGAAGACGTCTTCCTGAAGCTGACCCAGAGTCAGGAAGAGGTCAGCTCGCTCGTCAGGGCCCTTAGGGAGGCCTTCTGATGGAATGGGAAATCATACGCGTCCTCTACCGTGAGATGACGTACAGACGACTAAAGGCAAACCCCCAGCTTTCATCGAACTGGGAAAAGTTCTCAAAGGCCTTCAAAAGGGGAGGGAACCTGAAAAGGGCCCTCATCAGCCAGTCTCTTCTGTACTCGCTGTTCGGGCTTATACTCTTTCCCGCCGTTTACTATACGAAGGACCCCGGGGGTTCCACAGTGATATACGCGAGCTACTGCATCATTCCCCTTCTGATGACCCTCTACGGAACGGCCGTAACCGCCCAGTACGCCGTCTCTCTCGGCCTCTTCGAGCCCCTGTTATCGCTTCCCATTGCGGTTGGAGGGAGGTATCTAAGTTTCCTGCTCCTGAGCACAGAGGTTCCAGCAGTTCTTTTCCTCCTTGTCCCGTCAGTTGCCCTCGCTCTGAAGCTCGGACCGTTAAAGGGACTGCTCGGCTTTGCGTGGGCGATAACGGGGGCGATGCTAGGCCACACCCTCGGACTGCTCATATACGACCGGTTCGGGAGGGTCTCCCCTGGAAGGTTCTCGAGCATTAAGACGGCACTAAAAGCCCTTGGGATTCTGGTTCTGATGTCCCTCTTCTACGGCCTGAACTACTTCCAGCGCTACGTTATAAATCACTACGAGGGCCTGAAGGGGGTTTTCCAGAGGCACTCAGTAGTGTATCCCTTCTCTGTTTCAACCGTTGAAAAACCGCTCCTCTCAATCGGCCTTCTCATCGCCTATGGATTGGTCATCGGGACGGTTTACGTCCTGACCATCAGGAGGCTCTGGGCCAGAATAAGCGAAGGAACCGCAACAGGGGGAAGAAAAACCACCGGAAGAATTTCCCTCCATTCACCGCCCCTGGCCCTCGCCCTGAAGGACTTCAAGGTTGCCTCGCGGAACACATCACTTTTAACCGGACTCCTGATGCCGATTGTCGTTGTAATCCCCCCTCTGGCGGGGGCAATAAGCTCGGGAAGTGCTAGCGCTCTCCTCGGGTTCGTCCTAGCAGTGGGCTGGACGTCGGCGATTTCGATAGATGCCGTTCTCAAAGTAGACGGGAGGGCCTTTGAGGTTCTCAGGGCCCTTCCACTGGAGTTGAAAACCTTCCTTCGGGGAAAGATAATCACCATGGCAACGATTCCCGTGGTTTCGGGGACACTCACTACAGCAGTTTTATCCCTCAAAACTCGGGGGGCCCTAAAGGTTCTCCCACTGGTGATACTCCTGCCCGTTGCCACGTCCGGAACGGCCCTCGCGGTGTTCTACTGGAAAACGGGGGAAGTCTCGCTACCCCAGACGACATGGAAGAAAATGCTGGCTACTCTTGCCGTAAACGGCTTAATCGTTGGAATAACCGGGGGACTGTGGTACCTCAGATGGTTCCTCGCTGTGCCCTTCCTTTTGACCGTTGACGCGTTCCTGCTCTGGTATCTCAGCAGGTAACGTGGAAAATTCCCAGAACTCTTTTCTTCCCCCAGAGCTCGTTGAAGAGCTCGACGGCCTTTCCCGTGGGAAGTTCCATAACCTCTTTTCCCTTAACGAGAGCTCTGCTCTCCGGGAGAAGGGAGAGGTAGCCGTAGAAACCCGTGCCAACTATCAGAACGTCGAAGTCTTCCTTCAGGTATTCCCTCAGCTCCTCCGGGTCGAGTTTGTGGCTCGTCCCGTGTTTGCCCTTGCTCAACCACTTCTTCCTCCTCTCGACCCTTCCGCTCGGGTAAACTACGATATCGTGCTCGTAGGTTTTCCCGTCAACGATTATCCTTCCAAAGGCTGGGTATTCGAGCCTCATGGCAATCACCAGCAGTCCCTTGGGTGAAGTGCGTCCCTAAGTATCTTTGCATGGTCAAAGGCCAGCGGAAGCTTCTCGGCCTCGTCAATCGGAACGACGTGGACTTCCTTCGCATCATCACCAGCTTTGAGTTCACCCTCACCAAGGCAGAGGAAGGCAACCGAAACCGTGTGTCCCCTCGGGTCCCTGTTCGGCTCGGAGTAAACTCCTACCATCCTTAGGATTCTGACGTCAAGACCTGTCTCTTCCTTTATCTCCCGTTTCAAAGCTTCCTCAATGGTTTCCCCGTACTCCACAAAGC
>NZ_WAKV01000080.1 GCF_015523185.1 Thermococcus sp. | reverse complement strand
CTCCAGCCTACCTGAGAGCTTTCTGACGACGATTCCCTGCCTTAGAAGTTCCTCGTAGGCGTCCAGTTTGACCAGTAAAAAGTTCGCGTCGCTTGGGTAAGCCAAGTCGCCGAGCTTCTTCCTGACCCTCTCGCGCTCCTCAATTATTTTCTTAACCCTCTTCTCAACCAGGTTAGTGTGCCTCAGCATGACAACCATAGAGGTCATCGTCATGATTCCGACGCTGAAGGGCGACTTTACCCGGTAGAGGGCATCTACCACCTCTTCACTCGCGAGCATATAACCGGCCCTAACCCCTGCCAGCCCGAAGGCCTTTGAGAACGTCCTGAGGACTATGAGGTTTTCATACTCGTCAATCAGCTTCCAGAGGCTTCTTCCTGAAAACTCCGCGTAGGCCTCGTCGAGAACAAGGGGCTTTCCGGTTTCGAGGACTTCAATTATCTCCTCCTCCGGCTGTAAATTCCCCGTGGGGTTGTTGGGGGAAGCTATAAAAACCGCCCTCGCGTTTTTGGACTTCTTCGCTATTGCCTCTCCATCAATTGTGAAGTCATCCCGCAGGGGGACTTCAACGAGGGGAATTTCGTTAAGTTTGGCGTAGAAGCCGTACATTCCGAAGGTTGGGGGAGTTGTGACGATGTAGTTCCCCTTAAAGAGCCTCACGAGGTAGCTGATAAGCTCGTCGCTTCCGTTACCAACGGCAACGTTTTTGGGAGAGATTCCATAAAAATCGGCTATAGCCTCTCTTGCCGGCATTGATGTGATGTGCGGGTACCTGTTGAAGCCTATCCCCCTGAGTTCGTCAAAAATCTCCTCCTTGACCCAGTCGGGCAGGTCATAGGGGCTTTCGTTCTTGTCCAGCCAGACCCTGTAGTTCCCCTCCACGACCCTGTAGGGCTGGAAGGACTTAACGAGCTCGCGAATCATTTCCTCCGCCTCCTCAATTCGGCCATAACCTCCCCGAGGGAAACGTCGTTGTAAGCGAGGAGAACGAGCAGGTGGTAGAGCATATCGGCCGTCTCGTAGATTAACCCCTCTCTGGTTTCCGCCACGAGAACTTCTACCGCTTCCTCACCAAACTTCTTGTAAATCCTCTCCCTACCCTCTTTGAAGAGCCTCGATGTGTAAGAACTCTCCACGGGATTTTCCTTTCTCTTCCTTATAAGCTCTTCAAGTTCCCTTAGGATTGTCAGGGAGTAGTCCATCGGCAAAACCCTCTCCGGTTCGCCGAGCTTTCTGTAGAAGCATGAGTAGTTCCCAGTGTGGCAGGCGACTCCTTTTTGCTCCACTATCAGGAGCAGGGCGTCGTTGTCACAGTCTATTCTAATCTCCCTCACCTTCTGGGTGTTTCCGCTTACTTCTCCCTTCATTCTAACTCTCTTTTGAGAGCGGGAGTAGTAGTGGGCGTAACCTGTTTCAAGGGTCCTCCTAAGGGCTTCCCTGTCCATGTAAGCCAGTGTAAGGACTTCTCCTTTGGTGTCTTGGACAACAACGGGAACGATTCCACCGTTCTTCTCCCAGTCAACTTTTTCGATTAGCTCTTCAAGGCTCATTTTACCACCTCAATAATCTAGCCTTACGGGGATTCCCCTCTCAGCTAAGAACCTCTTCAGTTCGCCGACGGTGTATTCGTTGTAGTGGAATATTGATGCTGCCAGACCAGCCTCGGCTCCTGCTTTAAAGGCCTCGTAGAAGTGCTCTGGTTTTCCGGCTCCCCCAGAGGCTATCACAGGAATATCAACGGCACTTGCGACGGCTTTCGTCAGCGGTATGTCAAAGCCCTCCTTGGTTCCATCGGTGTCCATGCTCGTAAGGAGTATCTCACCCGCTCCGAGTCGTTCAACGGTTTTTGCCCATTCTACAGCGTCAATCCCCCTCGCTTTCCTCCCCCCGTGGGTGTAGACCTCCCAGAAGGAGCCGTTCCACTTCGCGTCTATTGCCACCACAAGGTTAGCGGTTCCAACGACGCTCGCTATCTCCCTCACAAGCTCGGGCCTATTTACGGCGGCGGTGTTTATGAACACCTTATCGGCACCGCGTTTGATTATCTCCTTGGCCTCTTCGAGGGTTTTTATGCCTCCCCCGACGGTGAAGGGGACGTATATCTCCCCCGCAATCTTCTCAACGAGGTTGAGGAGTATCCCCCTCTTCTCGTAAGAGGCCGTGATGTCGAGGAAAACTATCTCGTCTATGCCCTCCCTCTCATAGCGTTTGGCGAGCTCAACGGGATTGCCGGCATCCCGTATGTTCCTGAACCTGATCCCCTTCACGACCCGGCCTTCCCTTATGTCGAGTGCCGCGATTATTCTCTTCGCGAGCATCTTGCCACCTCCAGAAGCTCCTCCAGAGACACCAAACCCTCGTAAAGGGCCTTCCCAACAATAACGCCGGAGAACCCGATTTCCCGGAGCTTTCTCAGGTCATCGGCACTTGAAACTCCTCCCGCGTAGATGAACTCCTCGTTTTCCCAGAAGCGCTCGATTTCCTCTATCCCGGTGAGCGTTCCGTCCCGCTCAACGGAGGTGTAAATGAACCTGTCCACGTACTCCCTCAGAATCTCGTAGGCCTCTCTGACCTCCAGACCGCTTTCAACCCAGCCCTTCACAGCTATTCTTCCTCCCCTGGAGTCAAGGCTTACAGTTATCCCCTCGAAGTCCTGAGTGATTCGCTCCAGAAAGGCTATATCGAAGGCCTTCGTGCCTATTATGGCGTTCTCGACACCGATTTCGTAGGCTTTAGCGATTGCTTCATAGCTTCTCAGCCCTCCACCCAGCTGAACCCTCAAGCCGGTTTCTTGGATTATTCTCCCGACTACGTCGAGGTTCTTCGGGAAGCCCTCAAAGGCCCCATCGAGGTCAACGACGTGAATCTTATCAACGAACTCGGCAAAACGCTGGGCTATCTCAACGGGGTCGCCGTAGACCCTGACCTTGTCTTTTCTGCCTTTGTAGAGTCTCACGGCCTTTCCGCTCATGAGGTCTATTGCTGGATATACCTCCATTTCAAAGCCTCCTGAAGTTTCTCATCAGGATTAAGCCGTTCTTCCCGCTTTTTTCCGGGTGAAATTGCACCGCGTAAATGTTCTCTCTGCAGACGGCGGAAGTGAAGACTACCTTCTTTCCCTTGGATTCGTAGTCCGTAACTCCGGCAATCACGTCCTCTCCAGGCACCGCATAGTAGGAATGAACGAAGTAGAAGTAAGCACCGTCCTTTATCCCCTCAAAGAGGGGGCATTCCTTCCTTTTCCACAGCTGGTTCCAGCCTATGTGTGGCGTCCTAACGCCCTGAAACTTAACGACTCTCCCCTCAAAGACCCCAAGGCCCGGCTTTCCCGGACTTTCCTCACTTTCCTGGAAGAGTAGCTGGAGACCGAGGCATATCCCAAGGAATGGCTTCCCCTCGTTTATCGCGTCGAGTATGACGCCCCTGAGGGGTTCGAGCTTCTCAACCACCGCACCAAAGTTACCAACCCCAGGGAGAACGAGCTTTTCTGCCCTTTCTATCTCGTAGGGGTCGTCTGTGATAACTCCCCCAAGGGCCTTTCTAACGTTGGCGAGGTTACCTATACCCAAATCCACTATCGCTATCACCCCCACACCTCCAGCAGACCTTTCGTGCTCTCCAGTTTCTCGCTCTCCCCAACTGCCTCTCCAAGAGCTTTGCCGAGTCCCTTGAAGGTCGCCTCGATTACGTGGTGCGCGTTAATCCCGCTCAGGGTCTTCACGTGGATTGTCGCTCTGAGGGAGCGCGCCAGCCCCCAGAGGAACTCCCTCACGAGGGCCTTCTCGAAGCCCGTTTCCCCCTCCCCGTAGGAGAGTTCGACGCTTACGTATGGCCTTCCTGAGATGTCCACGGCAACGATAACAAGGGCATCGTCCATGGGCATTATCGCGCTCCCGAAGCGCGCAAACTTTTCTGGCAGTTTGGAACGTAGTTCTTCCCCGAGGGTTATGCCGACGTCCTCCCAGAGGTGGTGCCTTAGGTCGTAGGTGGCCCTGATGCTGACTTTCTTTCCCATGTAGTGGAAGAGCGTAACCAATAGGTGGTCGAGCACTCTATCGTTCGTCTCAATACTTCCTTCCACCCCAAGCTGAACCTCCACGCTCGTTTCCCTCGTTTCCCTCTTCATTTCCTCACCTCCATGCTCCTCCTGTGGAGTTCCATGCCCTCAATCTCAGCCAAGCGAAGGCCCAGCTCCCTCTCCGCTAAGAACTCCTCCCTGCTAACCATTGCGAGGGTTATCGGCTTAAGAAAATCCATAACCGTCAGGACACCGCTGAACCTGGCCGTCCCTCCCGTTGGAAGGACGTGGTTGACACCCAAGAAATAGTCGGCTGAAGGAACCGGTGTATAAGGCCCAAGGTAAATCGCACCGGCGTTTTCAATGAGGTCAACTATTCTCATCGGGTTCTCGGTTATTATCTCAAGGTGCTCCGGCGCTATCTCGTTGACTTTCTTGGCACACTCCTCAAGGGTCTCGCAGAGGATTACTTCTATCCCGTCGCGCGAGCAGTACTCGGCGAGCTCTCTGGAGGTCGTTAGAAGCCAGGCCCTGCTGTCCTTTCCGTGCTCAAGCTGGCTGAGTAAATCCGCCAAAACGTACTCCTTATCCGCGCTTTCATTCGCTATCACCGCTATTTCCGAAGGTCCAGCGAGGCTGTCTATTCCCACAACGCCGAAGACCTGTCTCTTGGCCTCGTTCACGAACCTGTTTCCGGGCCCGAATATCTTGTCAACCTTCTCCATGCCGATGCCGTAGGCCATAGCCCCTATCGCCTGAACACCGCCGAGCTTGTAGACCTCGCTTATGCCGAGCTTTTTGGCAACGTAGAGAACGTAGGGGTTCACCTTCTCGTCCTTCGGCGGGATTGTAACGGCAATCTCCTTAACGCCGGCTATCTTAGCTGGAACTGCGACCATCATGAGGGTTGAGGGCAGGGGTTTTCCGCCGGGGACGTAGATGCCTATCCTTCCTATTGGCCGGTATATGAGGCCGTAAAGCGAACCGTTTTTAATGAAAAGCTCATCCTTTGGTTTTTGCCTTTTGTGATAGTCCCAGAGCCTTTTGATTGTTCTCTCGATAATTTCCCTGTCCTTCTCAGGGATAACTTCCTCCGCCTCTCGGAACTCCTCCTCGCTAACCCTGAAGGGGCCGTCAAAACCGTCAAACCTTCTGGAATACTCCCTAACGGCTTCGATTCCTCTTTCGCGTATGTCCCTGAGTATCTCGGCGACGTAACTTTCAAGCTCATAATTCATTTTCAATCATCTCCTTTATCGAAAAAACAAGCTCGTTTATCTCCTCAAACTTGGTCTTCTGGGAAATCCTGTTGACGAGGAGCTGGGCCGAAACGTCCATGACCTTCTCAACTTCAACGAGGCCGTTTGCCCTCAGTGTTTCCCCGGTTTCCACTATGTCAACGATTGCATCGGCTATGCCAACCTTTGGTGCCAGCTCCACGCTCCCGCTGAGCTTCAGGATTTCCACCTCAACGCCCAGCTTTGAGAAGTACTCCCTCGTTATGTTCTCGTATTTGGTGGCAACCCTGTAGCCGTCCATTTCCTCCGGTGAGACGACCCTTTCCCGGGGCATGGCAAGACTAAGACGGCACTTTCCGAATGGGAGCTCCAGCGGGACGAAAACGTCGCTTTTCCGTTCTTCAACGACATCACTTCCCGAAATGCCAACATCAACCCCGTGTTCAACGTAGACAGGAACGTCGAAGGCTCTCGCGATTAAAACTTCATTGCCGTTGAACCCCTCAATGAGCCGTCTCTTGCCGGGCTTTTGGACATCGTAACCGGCTTTTCTCAGGACTTCAAGGGAACCCTTGAGGAGACGGCCCTTAGGCAGGACGAACCTCATCTTCCCACCTCCACGGGGATTCCCATTGAAACGAGCTTTCTGGCTTCCCTGAAGGAGTTTATCCCCCTGAGGAACTTTCTGCCCTTTCTTTCTTTAACGCTGGCAAGTTCAAGGAGTGCACTGAGGTCAAGGGCAAAACCTACCGCGGGTTTTCCGCGGAAGGAGTACTCTCCACCGCCCCCTATAGGCCTCCCAAGAAGGGGAGAATAGACCTCGAATATGACATCACTATAATAGGGTAGTGGCCTCACCGTCCCAAAGTCCACGAAGATTCTTTCATCATCAACCAGCCTGAGAATCTGGGTGAGCTTTGGATAGTTGCTTTCCTTTCCCCTGAAGTTAAAGAGGTTCCAGAGTTCTTCCTTTTTGTCTTTGCCTATCGGTAGCTTTTCAATCAATCCAAAGTTTCTCCGCTGGAGGGCTAAGCATACGGTTTCTCGAAACTCCCCTATATCCTCGGTTGCTTTCCGCCATACTTCGAGACTTCCAAGGTCTATGTAGAACTCACTGATTCCAAGGCTTTCGAGGGATGTTATCAGAACGCTGAGAACCTCCGCTGTCATGAAGTCCGGTTCTCCCCCAATGAACTCGATTCCGGCCTGCCACTTTCCCTCGACTCCGCCGTCAAGGACTTCCCCCACGTAGTACAGTTTGGCAAGGTCTATCTCGTATTTCAGCAACCTGCTTGTCACGTCAGGCTTTATCAGATAGAACCCGTTGTTGTAGGCGAATTTGGTTCCTCCCTTGAGTGTCTCCGAATAAGGCTCGATTGTTGGCAGGACGACCTCCATGTAACCCCAGAGCTCAAAATTTCTCCTTAAGAGGCTCGAAATAATTGCCATGCGCGAGTAATCCCTAATCCCCCTTAGGGCCATTCAGAACACCTCCGAATATTTTTCGAGAACTTTGGTCAAAGCCACCCAAGAAGGGTCAATGATGAAGGCTATCCCTCAGAAGAGTTTTGAACTCAAATTCAAAGCCTGAAGAGATAGTTTTTACTCTCATCTTCAACCTCACCCGTGCCATTGATGTGTTTCGAAGAGGTTTATAAACTTATCCGAATACTCTTCGACAGTTTGAAGAATAATCTTGAGGAACTTGTCAATGGTTCAGAAATGGGTATTGAACGGAATGCAAAGTTCACGGAACGACGTACTTCAGGATAACAAACTCTCCATAGTCCATAACCTTCTCGAAGCCCCTCCTTAGGTAGTAGCCGTATGCATCTAAACTGGGAAACGTTATCACATAAGGCGTTTTTCCCAGAGAGAGAAGTCTTTTGACCGCGAAATTAAGCAGTTTTGAGCCGTAGCCCTTTCCCCTGTAACCCGAGCTGACCATGAAGAACTCTATGAGACCAGCTTTCTCGTTCTTTATCTCATCTGGCACCCACCAGACGTCCTTGTCTTTGAGGTCGTAAACCAACGCCACGGTCCCGACGAGTTGCCCGCCCTTCCTCATGGTGTAGAGCTCATTGAATTCCCTCGTGAGCCTGAACTCGAGGAAAGGCTCGTAAACCCGCTTAAAGCCCTCGAAATCCTCTGGAGAAGGCTTTTTCTCGACCCACTCAAGGGCAGGATAAGTCCCTTTGGTTGAGCGGTAAACCTCAAAGACGAATTTGAGGAGCTCGTCCTTAAGTGAGAGCGGATTGTCAACCCTCTCGATGCCCATCTCTGCCCCCTCAAAGGTTATTAGGTTAAGTCACTAAAATATTTTGGTGGTACTATGAACGAGCTTGAAGCACTTGCGCTCGCACTGGAGGTGGAGAAGGCCGAGATGCGCTTCTACCTCGACCTCGCGAGAAAAACAAAGGACGAAAGGGCAAGGAAGATGTTTCTGTTCCTGGCAAGGGAGGAAGCCGACCACTGGGAGCAGTTTGAGGAGAAGTTCCTTGAACGCATCGCCGAGGAGTGCAAGCTTCCGGCCGTTAGCGAAGAACTCCTTGAGAAGCTCCTGGTCAAAGTGGAAAACGTCGAGAGCGAGGTTGACGCGGTGAAGATAGGCATGGAGCAGGAGAAGCTAACCTGGGAGTTCTACGAGAAGGCTTCTCAGGAGGCGGAACACGAGGGCGTGAAAAGAATCTTCGAGGAGCTAGCGAAAGTGGAGAAGGCCCACTATGAGCTACTCAAGGCCCAGTACGATGCCGTGATGAAGACAGGCATCTGGATGGACTACCAAGATTTTAGCCTTGAGGTGGACTGAAAACTAAAGGGAACCCACCACGAGTACCCAGAGAACGTAGATTACAAAGCCCAAAACCCCGTATTCCAGGCCCGTCCGCAGGGCCTTTTCCTTAATTCTCGCCGCCATCAGCTCGGTCCCCGCGTAGGCGTGGAGGAAGAGAAGAACCCCGAGGAGTGCTCTCATCAGGGGGCTTGTGTGTATCTCCACCGCCGTTTCCCTGGTGAGGAAGAGGGAGGCTTTCAACGCACCATCGCTGGTCGATGCGTAGCCGGTTACGGCCATCAGCCCCGTGACGAGCAGAAGCGGCACGGACGTCCACTCCACGAGCGTGAGGGCTGTCTTTGGCTTCAAGCCATCACCTCCAGGGGTTTG
>NZ_WAKV01000079.1 GCF_015523185.1 Thermococcus sp. | reverse complement strand
CTGGAACTCTCACTGGCCTTGTCCTGATAGTTCTGGGTATACTTATCGGACGGAAGGTATGAGGGTGAAAAATGCCCTTCTCACCAAACTGGCAGAAATCAGTTGTGTACCCTTCAGAAGCAACTCAAGACGGGGTTTAACACCAAACGAAACCTTTCAGGCAGTTCAACTTTAATCAGCGCCCAAAGGGCGCTTTGGACAGTGGAACATCCACCAAAGGAGCAGGCGAGTAAAAAACCCATTCCAAAACTCAAACATCATAGAAAAAGCAAGTTATCTTCTACCCGCGCTGAAACTTTTGGAAAAAGTTTCATAAAAGTTCGTGATTCCTTGTTAATATTCCCCTTTCCAAGGATTTTGGGCTGAATTCGGGGCATTAGTATGTGGATTCACTGGGAGAGTACTCTTTGAGGGGTTCACTCTGGCCGCGCTCCGTTGGAGCGCTAAAAAGCCGAACCCACTTGAAACACGCTCTTGGTAAAGAATCCACTTCCAAAAAAGCAACTTCAACGAGAAATCCCGCCATAATGCACCTTTAGACAAGAATCACGAACCTTGGTCAAACTTCGCGCAGGCGAAGTTTGTGTTGGTGGGGGCGCGGGGATTTGAACCCCGGTCCGCGGGTTTCTCCGGGTCAGAGCTCCAAAGGCTCATCCCCAATCAGCAAACCCGCAAGTCCTCATACCTCTGGAGCCCGCGATGATGGACCAGGCTACACCACGCCCCCGTCCGTCTCAACCTTAACGGTTCCGGGTTTATAAATTTTGCTCCCGGAAATTTTATTACCTTTGACTTACAAAAATCTATTGAGGTGGTTGCCATGGAGGAGCCAATCGTTATCGGAAAGGACAAGTTTAAAATCGGCGAGGACGAGACCGCGAGGAGGGAACTTCGCGTCGTTAAAGTTGATGAAAATGTCATACAGCTCCAGGAGGAAGTTCATGGCATCATAGCCCTCGTTGGTGCAAGCTCAAGTGTTAACCTCAAGAAGGAGGAGCTCAAGAACCTCATAAAGGTTGCAAGGGAACAGTTCGGCTGGACTGACATCTGTGAGTAATGTTCCTACTCTTTTAGGCTCTCCGTATCATTTATGGTGATATTAATGTTTTATAAGTATAAAACTCACATTCTCTTCGGAGGTGGTTTCCATGGCAGTTGGGGACAAGATAACGATTAGCGTAATCAAAGCCGACATAGGTGGCTGGCCCGGGCACTCAAGAGTCCACCCCCAGCTCATAGAGAAGGCTGAGGAGATACTCAGCAAGGCTAAGGAAGAGGGGACGATAATAGACTTCTACGTCGCCTATGCCGGAGATGACCTTCAGCTCATCATGACCCACAAGAAGGGTGTTGACAGTCCAGATATACACGGACTCGCCTGGAAGGCCTTTGAGGAAGCTACCAAAGTTGCCAAGGAGCTTGGCCTCTACGGTGCCGGTCAGGACCTCCTCAAGGATGCCTTCAGCGGAAACGTCCGCGGAATGGGGCCGGGTGTTGCCGAGATGGAGATAACGCTGAGGAAGAGCGAGCCAATAGTTACCTTCCACATGGACAAGACCGAGCCGGGAGCCTTCAACCTCCCGATATTCAGGATGTTCGCCGACCCCTTCAACACCGCTGGTTTGGTCATTGACCCCAAGATGCACATGGGCTTCCGCTTTGAGGTCTGGGACATCCTCAAGCACAAGCGCGTAATCCTCAACACTCCTGAGGAGGTCTACGACCTTCTCGCCCTCATCGGAGCGAAGAGCAGGTACGTCATCAAGCGCGTTTACCCGAAGGAGGGGCACCCGATTCCAAAGGACGAGCCGGTAGCTGTTGTCAGCACCGAGAAGCTCTACGAGATAGCTGGGGAATACGTCGGAAAGGACGACCCGGTTGCTATAGTCAGGGCCCAGAGCGGTCTTCCGGCTCTCGGTGAAGTTCTCGAGCCCTTCGCATTCCCGCACCTCGTCAGCGGATGGATGCGCGGTTCTCACAACGGTCCAATAATGCCCGTTTCGATGTGCGATGCCAACCCAACGCGCTTCGACGGTCCTCCGAGGGTTGTCGCTCTCGGCTGGCAGATAAGCCCGAAGGGAGAGCTCGTTGGTCCGGTTGACCTCTTCGACGACCCGGCATTCGACTACGCGAGGCAGAAGGCCCTTGAGATTACCGAGTACATGCGCAGGCACGGACCCTTCGAGCCTCACAGACTTCCGCTTGAGGAGATGGAGTACACCACCCTTCCGGGCGTCCTCAAGAGGCTTGAGGAGCGCTTTGAGGACATCGAGTGATTTTCCCTTTTCCCCTATTCTGTTCATTCCCCCTATGCCATTCAGCCGACAAGAAAACCTTAAATATGCTTTCATTCTACCTAACACTTGGAGTGATACAAAGGGGTGAAAAAGCATGAAGTTCACGGTCATGCACATCAAGCTTGACGAGAATAGGATTGAGAGCGAAGAAATCGAGAAGCCAGGAATCTACGGTATCATAGACTACGGTCTTGAGCTCCATGAGAACCTTGAGACGCACTCAATAAACCCGTACGACCCGAAAAACGTAGTTGTAATGGGTATGGGGCCCTTCGCCGGCTCGGTTCTTCCCGGTGCTCACAGGCTCATATTCTTCTTCCGGTCACCCCTCTACGGAACGCTTTTTCCATCGGCCATGGGAGGAGCCGCTTATGCCTTCAAGAACGTTGGTGTTGACTTTGTCACCTTCGAGGGCAGGGCTGAAAAGCCCGTTGTCGTTCTTTTCTACAACGACGGCAAGAACGTGAGGGTCGAACTACACGAGATAGAGCTTGAGAAGGTCGTTAAAATCTGGAGGGGCTACAAGGGAGAGGAAGGGGTTTATGCCCTCACCCAGTACCTTATTGACACCTTCGGCGAGCGCTTTGACTTTGAGTACAGAATAGCGGTCGTCGGTCCGGCTTCTCTGAACACCAACTACGGGGCTATCTTTTCCCAGGCCCTCAGAAAGGGGAAGAGACTCGTTGGTAGCGAGGACTGGGCGGCTCGCGGAGGTTCTGGAAGCGTTCTTCTGCGCGCTCATAACGTCGTTGGAATAATTTTCGGTGGAAAGTCGAGGAAAAGGAACTTCCCCGGTGAGGACATCTCGAACTTCAAAACCGCTAAGGAAATCGTTGAGGGTGTTCACAAGAAACCCTACAACGAGATAATAGCCGAAAAAACGACCAAGTACCGCTTTAATCCAAAGCTCAACACCGGTGGAACCTTCGGAGGGAACTACCCGGCCGAGGGCGACTTCGTTCCGATTCTCAACTGGGGGATGCCCTACATTCCAAAGGAAGATCGGATAAAGATTCATGAAAACATAATGAAGCACTACTGGGAGCCCTTCAACGAGGAGGCGATAAGGCCAAAGAACTGGACGACCTGCGGTGAGCCCTGCCCGGTTGTGTGCAAGAAGTATCGCAATGGCCATCACGTCGAGTACGAGCCCTACGAGGCCAACGGGCCGCTGAGCGGGAGTATAAACCTCCGCGCGAGCGATATAAGCGTTCATGCCGTTGATGCGATGGGTTTTGATGCGATAGAGTTCGGCGGAACTGCAGCTTGGATTTTGGAGCTGGTTCACCGCGGGCTTCTCAAGCCCGAGGAGGTTGGCCTCAGCGGAAAGCCTGAGTTCACGAAAGAGGCCCTGATAGAGCGCCCGGTCGAGGCGAGCGAGAAGAACGCGAAACTGGTTGCCGAATTAGCCCACAGGGTAGCGTTCGCCGAGAACGAAATAGCGAGGATAATCGGCCTGGGTAAGAGGAAGGCGAGCGTAATTCTCGATGAGAGGTTCAAAGACAGGCTCAGATACGGGGAGAGCTTCAAGGACTACGCGGTATTTACCCCACTCGGTGAGGACGGCGAGATGACGCCCACAATGTACTGGGCCATTGGAAACTACATCCCGCTTCCGATTCAGGGTAGATACTGGACGTTCTATCAGTTCGGCGTTTTCCTTGAGCCGGAGGAACTGGCACAGAAGATTATAGCCTCTGCTCTCTGGGAGTTCTGGTACGACAACGTCGGCTGGTGCCGCTTCCACCGTGGGTGGATGAAGCCTGTCTTGAAGGCCCTCTTTATGGACGCCTACGGCGAAAATATAGACATGGAGGAGCACGCGAGGAGGCAGATAAAGAGGCTCATAGAGTACGCCAGAAAGGCAGGCTATACTCCAGCCTTCTGGGACTCGATGAGAGTCATAGACCTCGTGTCAGCTGGAAGCGAGGAGTTTGGAAACGATAAGTGGGCCGAGAAGTTTAAGCTGGATAAGGTTGGCACAGCCAAGGAGTACCTGAGCAGGGTTTTAGATGCATACAGTGAGATTCTTGGGGTGGAGTGGAGGCTCT